>JANPJI010000783.1:0-4167 GCA_031425425.1 Rubricoccaceae bacterium | reverse complement strand
GAGCGACCAGAAAATCATCTTCTCGATGGTCGGCGTGGGCAAGACCCTGCCGACGGGCAAGAAGATTCTCGACAACATCTACCTCTCGTTCTACTACGGCGCCAAGATCGGCGTGCTCGGGCTGAACGGGTCCGGCAAGTCCACGCTGCTCAAGATCATCGCGGGGCTGGACAAGAACCACGACGGCACCATCCAGGCGCAGCCTGGCCTGACGGTCGGGATGCTCGCCCAGGAGCCGGACCTCGGCGACCCCACCCGGACCGTCCGCGAGGTCGTCGAGGAAGGAATGCAGGCGACCGTGGACCTGCTCAAGGCCTACGAGGCCGTCAACGAGAAGTACGCCGACCCCGACGCCGACTTCGACGCGATCATGGCCGAGCAGGCGAAGCTCCAGGAGGAGATCGACCGGATCGGCGCGTGGGACCTCGACGCCCGCCTCCAGCAGGCCATGGACGCGCTCCGCTGCCCGCCCGGCGACTCGCCCATCGGGCCGCTCTCGGGCGGTGAAAAGCGCCGCGTCGCCCTCGTGCGCCTCCTCCTCCAGGCACCCGATGTGCTCCTGCTCGACGAGCCGACCAACCACCTCGACGCCGAGTCCGTGGAGTGGCTCGAGCACTACCTCGCGAGCTTCCCCGGGACCGTCATCGCGGTCACCCACGACCGCTACTTCCTGGACAACGTCGCCGGGTGGATGCTGGAACTCGACCGCGGCAAGGGCATCCCGTTCGAGGGCAACTACACGCGCTGGCTGGAGCAGAAGGAGTCCCGCCTGCGGACCGAGGAGAAGCAGGCGTCCAGCCGTCAGAAGTCGCTCCAGCAAGAGTTGGAGTGGGTCCGCCAGAACGCCAAGGGCCGGCGCACCAAGTCCAAAGCGCGCCTCGCGGCCTACGACGAGCTCCAGGCCGGCGCGTCCGAGGCGCGCATCGCCGAGCTCGAGATCTACATCCCGCCGGGGCCGCGCCTCGGCAACGTCGTCGTCGAGGCCGAGAACGTCCGCAAGGGCTACGACGGGCGCGTGCTCGTGGAGCACCTCACGTTCTCGCTCCCGCCGGGCGGCATCGTCGGCGTGATCGGGCCCAACGGCGCGGGCAAGACGACGCTCTTCCGCATGATCACCGGGGCCGAGACGGCCGACGCCGGCACGTTCACCGTCGGCGAGACGGTCCAGATCGGGTACGTGGACCAGAACCGGCCGCTCGACCCGGACAAGACGGTCTGGCAGACCATCTCGGGCGGGGCGGACTTCATCAAGCTCGGCACCAAGGAGACCAACAGCCGGGCCTACGCCGGGCGTTTCAACTTCAACGGGACGGACCAGCAGAAAAAGGTCGGCGACCTCTCGGGCGGCGAGCGCGGCCGGCTGCACCTCGCCAACACGCTCCGCGAGGGGGCCAACGTGCTCCTCCTGGATGAGCCGACGAACGACCTCGACATCAACACCCTCCGCGCGCTCGAAGAGGCGCTCCTATCGTTCGGCGGCTGCGCCGTGGTCATCAGCCACGACCGCTGGTTCCTGGACCGCGTCGCGACGCACACGCTGGCCTTCGAGGGCGACGGCGAGGTCCGCTTCTTCCCCGGCGGATACACCGACTACGAGGAGGACCGCCGCGCGCGCCTCGGCGACGCCGCGGACATCCCGAGCGCCCCGCACCGCAAGCTGACGCGGGTGTAGGCGAGCCGCTGCCGTCCCGCTTGCTACAGGTCGTCCGGCTCGCCCGCTTCGAGCGCGGCGAGTTGGTCTGCGAGGTCGGGGTGCTCCCGGAGGCGGTGGAGTGCGAAGGCTCCTGCGACGCCTTGCGCGAATAGCGCGACGAACACAACCACGAGGAACCCCTCGTCGATGCGACTCGCGGCAAGCCAGGTGAGTGCTTTCCCGACGAGGTAAAGCCCCAGGAGGGCCACGGCCGAGATCCGGCTGGTCCGGTACGTTCCGTAGCTCAACCCGAGCACAAGGACCATGGCAACCACGTCCGGAATCAAGATGAAGCCATCGCCCGAGCGGCTGTACGAGAGCGCAAGCACGAGCCCGCTTACGACTGCCGAGGCGACGCCAGCATAGGCGGCTCGGCGCGTACCCGTACGTGCCTCGTCAATGGTCGCGAACCGGAATTTGAACAGAGGGAGCCGGTCGGCCATGGGGAGCGGTGCAATAGGAGGGGAGGATAGCTCCACCGCCTCGATAGCGAGCGGCCTCCTCTCATCTGCCTAGGCGGGAAAGATGGTGGATAAAAAACAATTATATACAAAATAATAGACATGTGTATACTTGCTCATGGAGGAAGATATCCGTACGGGACGGGAGCGAGCGGGCAGATTCCCACCCAGCTACCTGCCGGGTGGTAGCGGGGTGGCCCGAGCGTCGAAGACAGGCTGCTGTGCGGAGTATATTCATGCCGCGCTTCATCGTCGAACTCATGCCCCGACTCGGTCTTCTCGCCGCCGCCCTCGCCCTTGGCCTCGGTACCGGCGCTGCCAGCGCCCAGCGCCTGCCGGCTCAGGGCGTCCTCGTCGTCGAGAGCGAGCCGGCGAACGCCGCCGTCCTGGTGGACGGCGTGCGTCGCGGGCAGACGCCTGCCGTGGTCTCCGTCGGGGCTGGCGAGCGAGCCGTCCGGGTGGCCCTGGCCGGCTACGCCCCGTTCGAGGAAACCCTCCGCGTCGGGGCAGGCGACACGGCCCGCGTCGCGTCGCGGCTCGTCCGTTTGAACGGGCGCCTCGCCGTCGACGGCCTCCCGCCGGGAGCGACGGCGACCGTCAACGGGGCTCCGGCCACCCCCGTCACGCCGACGGGTCTCGCGACGGTCGTCGTGGACGTGCCCGGCCAGCGGCCGCTCCGGGCGGTCGTGCCGGTCGCGTCCGGGGCCGAGACGCGCGTGGTGTACGAGCCGGCGGCGTTCCGCCCGGAGCGCGCCGCGCTCGGCGTGCTGGCACCGGGCGTGCTCCAGATCCGCGACGGCCGCCCGGCCATCGGGGCGCTCTACACGGCCGCTGTCGCCGGCGGGCTCGCGGCAGCTCTCGCCGCGTCGGCCGCCGTGGACCGCGCCGACAGCCGGATCGGGCTCGCCCGGGGCGTCTACGACGCGGCCGGCAGCGAGGCCGCCGCCGTCGCCGCCCGCGAGGAGCTCTCGCGCCTCGTCTCGGCCTCGCGCGCGTCGCGGCTCGCGCGCGGGGCGGGCCTCGTCGCCGCCGGGCTCGTGTACGCCATCTCCGTCGCCGACTCGTTCGCGCGCCACGTCCGGCGCCCCGCGCTGGTGATGCCGACGGACGGCCCCTCGCCGCTGAGCGTGCGCCTGTCCGGGCACGGGGCGTCCCTTTCCTTCCGGCTCTGATGCGCGTCCCGACCCTGCTGGCCGCCTTCCTGATGGCCCTCTGCGCGTGCGACCTGCCGTCCGACCCGGTTCCGACGAATCCCTACGACCCTGCGTTCGACGGCGACCGGCAGGCGACGAGCCCGGACCGCGTCGCTCTCGCGGTCTCGACGCCGACGTCGGTGACGCTCGCGTGGGCCGACCGGAGCTCGTTCGAGATCGGCTTTCGCGTCGAGCGGGCCGTCCAGCAGCTCTACGGCGGGGACGCGCCGTACGAGACGGTGGCCGTGCTCCCCCCGAACACGACGACCTACACCGACGCGACGCTGACCGACACTGCGCCGCGACTGTACCGCGTCACCGCGCTCGCCGCCATCGACGGGGCACCGAGCGCGCCGCTCGGTGTGCGCTACCCGACCGAGACGCTCGCCCTCGACGCGCTTGCCGCGACGGCACCGGACGTGCAACGCGCTCGCTTCTCGGCTGACGGCGAGGCGCTCTACGCAGCCGGGTTCGGCAACGTGTCGGTCGTCCGGACCGGGTCCGGCGCGGTCCAGCAGCTCGGCGGGGTCAACCAGATTGCCGGGCTGCTCGGCAGCGACCGCCTCGCCCTCGTCGAGGTGCAGACGGGGCCGACGGCCACCGTTCGGACCTACGCCGGGGCAGCCGTCGTCTCGCAGGCGACATTCGTCGGGACGAGCACGTGCAGCACGGTCATCGGGTACTCGCTCCGCGTGTCGCACGACGGGCGGACCGTCGCCGGCATGTGTGGGCCGCTGGCACCGTTCGGCTCCGGGCTCGCCGTGTGGCCGGCCGGCGGCGGGACCCCGCGGTTCGCGGTCCCGCTCGGCCACGAGGTCGA
>JANPJI010000782.1:0-5366 GCA_031425425.1 Rubricoccaceae bacterium | reverse complement strand
CTTCGATAAGCCGCTCGCGCAACCGGTGTGCTCGCGTGCGGCAGAACCAGCCACTGCATCGGACGTCACGACCAGCCACTTTGCTCGACTCCCCGTCGCCGTCTACTTTGCTCGCTCACGCTTCGGCGCGTCGTGCCGCCGCTGATCGGCCATTCGTTCTGCCGCGCTATCCCCCTATGGCCGACGCCGATCCTCGCCACGCACCCGAGGTGGACGCACTCATCGCCTCGTACGGGGAGCCCGCCGCCGGCGTGGCCCGAGCGCTCCGCCTCCTCATCCTGGACGCCGACGACCAGATCCGGGAGGGGCTCAAATGGAACTCGCCGAGCTACCACGCGGGGGAGCACTTCGCTACTCTTAACGTCCGCCCGGGACGCCCGCCCGTCCTCGTGCTCCACCGCGGGGCGAAGGTCCGGCCCGACCTGCCGGACCGCCTCCCGATCCCGGGCCCGGCCGGCCTCCTCGACTGGCGGACGAACGACCGGGCGAACGTGGTGCTCCGAGACGCGGCGGAGGTGGAGGCGCAACGGGAGCCCTTGCGCACGGTGATGCGCGCGTGGATCGCGCACCTTTAACGCCGAGGTTTGGAGGGCGCGGCATCCCCCGCCGCTTCAGCGAACGCCGGTCTCAGCACGGTTGCCTACGGTTGAGCAAGGGTGTCTACATCGCCTCGCACCATCGTCGGTGCCACCCTGCGCCGCTGAGCCGCCATTCGCTGGTCGTCATTCCCCCATTCCCCGAGCCGCCGTGAAGAGCGATCCCCACTCCCCGATGTGGCGCGTCGGCCACCGCGGGCGCGACGCGATGTACTACGAGGAGCGCCACGACGGGACGTGGGAGCGGCTGGAGATCGACGGGGAGATGCTGATGGGGCGGGCTCACCACGTGATCTACTTCGCTTCGGCGGAGGCGTGGGAGCGATACCCGGCCTGGGCACGGGGCCGCCGCGACGAGATCGTGTCGCGGATCAAGAGCGCGTTCCGGGAGCCGGACTACGAGTACTTCGGTGCCTGACCTCCAGAGTCCGGCCTGCGCCACGTCGGACGGTTCGGGACGCCTCGCCCGGCGCTCCATCGCGGAGAGCGCTCCACAGAGAACCGTTTGGGGAACGAGCGAGAGTCCAACCCGACCACCGCGCGTCGCGCGCGTACGTTGCCGCCTCACCGTCCCGGCTGCCCGATGGCTCCCCGCTTCCTGACCGCGCGCTGGGCGCACCTCGTGATGGCCAGCTACGACGTGGACCCGGACGTGCTGCGGCCGCTCGTCCCGGCCGGGACCGAGCTCGACCTGTGGCACGGGCGCGCCCTCGCGAGCGTCGTCGGCTTCCGGTTTCTGGACACCCGCGTCCTCGGCGTGCCCGTGCCGTTCCACCGCGACTTCGAGGAGGTCAACCTGCGCTTCTACGTCGCCCGCTGCGTCGGCGCGGAGGTGCGCCGCGGGGTCGTGTTTGTGCGCGAGATCGTCCCCCGCCGCGCCGTCGCGCTCGTTGCCAACGCGCTCTACAGCGAGCACTTCGTCGCCCTGCCGATGGCCCACGACGTGCGCCCGACGGGCGTCCCGCCGACGGTCACGTACCGCTGGCGCGTCGGCGGGCGCTGGTGCAGCCTCTCGGCCACCCTCGCCGGGGACGCCGCGCGGCCCGCGGCCGGCTCCGAGGCGGCGTTCGTGACCGAGCACGACTGGGGCTACACGGCCCAGCGCGACGGCTCGACGCTGGAGTACGCCGTCGAGCACCCGCCGTGGCGTGTCTGGGACACCGCCGCGGCCTCGCTGGACGCTGACATCGCGGCGCTCTACGGACCCGCCTTCGCGCCCGCGCTCGGCGCGCCGCCCGCGTCGTGCCTCGTCGCCGAGGGGTCGGCCGTTGTCGTCCGCCGCGGCGTCCGCATCTGAGCCGCTCGCCGGCCCGCACGGCGTCGCCCATGTCGCCGACGGCCAGCACGCGCGTCGTCGTAAACCGGAAACCAGGGTCCACGCGCCGCCGCGCGAGCGCTCGGCGTACGTTCCGGCTCCTCCCTTCTCTGCCCCCACAATGGACGGGCTCCAGCGGATCACCGTGAACCCGGCGCAGTGCGGCGGGCGGCCCTGCATCCGAGGCATGCGGATCCGGGTCCAGGACGTCCTCGACCTCCTCGCGGCCGGGCTGACGCGCGACGAGGTCGTCGGCGAACTCCCCGACCTCGAACTCGCCGATGTGGACGCGGCGCTCCGGTACGCGAGCGCTGGGCTCGATCACCCGATTCTTCTCGCCGCGTGACGGCGCTCTGGATCGACGCTCAACTCCCACCGGCCCTCGCGTCGTGGATCGAGGAGGCGTTCGCCGGGATCTCGGCCGTTTCCGTCAGACGGCTCGGTTTGCGCGACGCGACCGACGCCGAGATTTTCGAGGCGGCCCGGGCTGCGAACGCCGTCGTTCTGACGAAGGACGCCGACTTCAGCCGCCTTCTGATGCAGTTCGGCCCGCCGCCGCGCGTGGTCTGGCTCACGTTCGGGGACACGTCGAACGAGGCCCTGCGGCGCGCGTTGACGAGCGCGCTCCCCGATGCGCTCGCCCTGATCGGTAGCGGTGAGGCTCTTGTCGAAGTCCGCCGTGCCAGCCGCTAGCCGACCCGCACGGCGTAGCCCATGTAGCCGACGGCGAGGGAGCGCGTCGTGGTGAAGCGGAAGCCGGGGTCCACGCGCTGCCGCGCGACCGACCGCCAGAACGGCCTGCCGAGGCACGGCCGCACGCCGACCACCTCCTCCACGCGCAGCCCGGCGTAGCGCGCCGACGCGCGGAGGCTCTCCGGCGGCACGAAGTAGCGCGCCACGTGGACGTGCGCCGGGGCCTCCTGCGTCACGAACCTGAACCCGTGGACGGCGACGAGCGTGGCGAGCGGCGTTCGGTTGAACGTGTTGAACAGGACCGGCCCGCCGGGGCGGACCACGCGCGCCGCCTCGGCGAGAACCGCCGGGACGCTCTCGACGTGCTCCAGCATGTCCAGAAGCAGAACCGCGTCGTACGCCCCGTCGGCGTCCGGGAGCGCGGTGGCGTCTGCGACGGCGAAGGTCGCCTGCGCCCCGTCCGGGACGCGGCGGCGGGCCACGTCGAGCGCGCCCGCGGCGAGGTCCACGCCGTGGACGCGGAAGCCGTCGGCGGCGAGCGGGAGCGACACGAGCCCAGCCCCGCAGGCGACGTCCAGCACGCGCGCGCCCGGCGCGACGCCCGTCCGGGCGAGCACCTCGCGGACGTAGTCGGTCTTCAGAAATCCCTCGGCGCGCAGGAGGGCGATCGCGTGGCCGTCGTCCTCGAACCACCGCTCGCCGAGGTCGTGGTAGAAGTCGTTGTTGACCGTGGGCATGGCTCTACCGCCTGCGGCGGCGTCGCGCCAGTGGCCAGTTCGCCTGCGGCGGGCAGTGGCCAGTGGCAATCAGAGGGGAGAGGGAGTCAGTCTGCCACTGGCCACTCGCCACTGCCCACTGGCCTCCCCGTCCCCTTCCGCATCAGGTTTCCGACGACCGTCAGGCCCGGCCCGAACGCGACCGACGCGACGAGCGCGCCGTCGGGCAGCGCCTCGTCGGCGAGCATCCGCGCCCAGATGTGCGGCAGCGTCGTGGACGACATGTTGCCGCGCTCGCGGAGGACGGCCTGGCTGTGCGCCACCTTTTCGTCGGGCAGCCCGAGCGCCTCGGCCGTGCTCTCGATCACGCGCGGACCGCCGGGGTGGACCGCGAACGCGTCGACGTCGGCCACGGCGAGGCCGTTGCGCTCCAGCAGGGCGAACAGGAACGGCGCGACGGAGCCCCGGATGTGCTTCGGGACGTCACGGGAGAGCGTCATCCGGAATGCCGGGCTGGCCGTGCGCCACGTCATCTCACCGAGCGTGTCCGGCAGGATCGCCTCGGCGTGGTCGAGGAGTGCGAAGTGCGGCACGCCCGGCACCTCGGCCGTGACGTCGAGGCGCGCCGCGCCGTCGGCGAAGAGGCACTGCTGGACGATCTGCTCGACGTCGGTCGTGGCCGGGTCGTGGTGGAGCGTGCACAGCTCGACGAGCAGGACCGCCGCGCGGGCGTCCGCGCCCGTGCGTCCGGCGAGGGACGAGACGACGTCGGCGGCCGTCGCGAGGGCCGGCACGGCGGCGTAGCAGCCCATGTGGCCGATGCTGAGCACGCGCGGGCCGTCCGTCCACTCCCGCTCGGCCATGACGCGCTGGACGGCGTTCGGGCTGTCGTAGCCCGTGCACGAGACCTGCACGAGCACGTCCGGGGCCGCGTCGTCGGCGGCGAACGCCTCGCGGACGACGGCGAGCGCCGTCTCGGCGAAGAGCTCCATGCGCCCGCCGAGCGGGGCCTGGAACCACGCGTGTGGCGCGTCGGGTGCCGCCTGCCCGTCGCCACCGGGCGGGGCGACGTGGATCCGCATCCGGTCCCAGTCCTGGTGCGTGTAGTCCTCGACGCACGTCACGCGGGAGTCGATGTGGCTCTGGCGCGCGAGGAGGTCGTAGAAGCGCAGCGCGCGGTCGAGGTCCGGCACGGGCCGGGTCTCGGCGACGCGCCGAAGGGCCGCCTTCATCCAGGCGACGCCGTCGGACTGGGCCATCGTCGTGCCGAGGGCGAGTGCGCGAGACGTGACGTAGGCGCGGGGAGCCGGGAGAGGAGCAGACACAGGGAGAGGAGTCGGAAAGAGGGGGCCAACGCGCTGCGGACGCACAGAGCGCCGCGGGGGCAGAAAAAAAATGCGGTTCAGGGTTAACCCGATCCGGCTGAGGCCGACACCGTGGGTCGCCTTCCACCCCCCTCCCCGCTTTCGTCATGCGCAACATCCTCCTCTTCTCGGTCGGTGCTCTCGCCCTGGCCGGCTGCGACTTCGCCGGCAGCACCAGCGACATCGCCGCCCCGATCGCCAGCCTTCAGGCCTCGGCCCTCCCGACCACGCCGGACGCCGACGGCACGGCTCCGGACGTCTTCTTCGAGATCCAGGACGCGGGCGGCCGCACGATCTACCGCTCGGACGTCGCCACCGACGCCGACATCTCGCAGGGCGCCTCGGCGGCGATCTCCGAGGCGATCACGGTGCGGTCGAGCACGATGGGGCTCCAGGTCGCGGTCTTCGACTTCGACGGCTCGTTCCAGAACTCGCGCCGGATGGCGCGCAGCCTCCCGTTCACGGTCGACGAGCTCGCGGCTACGCCCTCGATCAGCCTCGGCTCGAACGACGGCTCGACGACGACGCAGTTCACCGTCACGCGCGGCACGGCCCAGTAGTCCGGACCGGAGCCCTGCTCTGCCCGGCCGCGGGGGGGGCCCGCCCCGCGCGCGGCCGCCGGGCGCCCGGCGCCGCCCCACCCCGCCCAGGCCGCGGGCTGATTGGCGCCCCCGGAGTTGGG
>JANPJI010000781.1:0-2265 GCA_031425425.1 Rubricoccaceae bacterium | reverse complement strand
GGCCCACGCCGCCCCGGACGTCTCGCGGACACACGCGTTCTCGAACACGACGAGGCCGTCGCGGTCCAGCAGGACGACCCCGACCGGGCTCTGCTCGACGACGGCGAGGAGCGTCGGGAAGACGTCCTCGCCGAGTCCGGGCAGCGAGTCGGGGGCGAAGGTCGGCAGGGTCACAGGCGCGGCGGGGGTCGCTCGGGTATCGCCCCAGCGGGCGTAGCCCTTTACCGCTCCTCGCTACTGTGCAGCGCGGTTGCTCGTGAGCCGTCCCCTCACCCTGTCCCTCTCCCCGACGAGAGGGGACATCGTAGGAAGGTCACGGGTGCGGCGGCGGCCGTGCGGGTATCGGCTGCCGCCCTCCGCCCCGTAAGGGCACGGCAAGCCGTGCCCTTCGCCGTGCTCTCCGCGCAGTGTCGCCCGCCTCAATCCGCACGAGCCCTCCCGCCGGGCGGTCGCCTCGAAGTCACTCCACGACGCTGGTAGGGGTAGGCTTTCCACAGACGCCTCCGACTCGCGCTGTCTCCTCTGCTCCGTCTTCCCCGCGCACGCGGGGACCCAGAATCGTGAGAGCACCCCCGCCGACGAGCGCCCGCGCACCGGACGAGCGCACTCGGCCACGGACATCAGGGCCAGTTCGCGGCGTGTCACCCTGCCGATCGCCCCGCTCGCCACTCTGGATTCCCGCGTGCGCGGGAACGACGGCAGTTGGGGCTGGGAGGCGACACCTACCCTTGTCAGCTCCACGACGGGGCTTCTACAGCGCGTCGGGCTCGTGCGCACCGTCGGTCTCCGGGCGCAGCAGCGGGAACAGGATCACGTCGCGGATCGACGCCTGGTTCGTCATCACCATCGCGAGGCGGTCGATGCCCATGCCCAGTCCAGCCGCCGGTGGCATCCCGTACTCCAGCGCGCGCAGGAAGTCCTCGTCGACCGCGTTCACCGCCTCGTCGTCGCCGGCCGAGGCGAGGGCGACCTGCTCCTCGAAGCGGGCGCGCTGCTCGTCGGGATCGTTGAGTTCCGAGAACGCGTTGGCGAGTTCCTTGCCGCCGGCGATGAGTTCGAACCGCTCCACGAGGCCCGGCTTGCTGCGGTGGCGCTTGGCGAGCGGCGACAGCTCGACCGGGTAGTCGGTGACGAACGTCGGCTGGATGAGCGTCGGCTCGACCGTTTCGCCGAAGATCTCGTCGACGAGCTTGCCCAGCCCCATCGTGTCGTCGACCGCGACGCCGAGGGCGCGGGCGGCGTCCGCGACCTGGTCGCGGCTCTTCTGGTACAGGTCGTGGCCGGTCGCCTGCTCGATGGCCTCGAAGATGGGCACGCGGCGGAAGGGGGCCTTGAAGCTCAGGACCGCGTCGCCCCACGGCACGTCCGCCGTCCCGTGCAGCGCCACAGCGACGGCTTCGAGCAGTTCCTCGACGAGGCCCATCATCCAGTCGTAGTCGCGGAAGGCGACGTAGAGCTCGAGCATGGTGAACTCGGGGTTGTGGAACCGCGAGAGGCCCTCGTTGCGGAAGTCCTTGGCGATCTCGTAGACGCCCTCGAAGCCGCCGACGAGGAGGCGCTTGAGGTACAGCTCGTCCGCGATGCGGAGGAAGAGCGGCATGTCGAGCGCGTTGTGGTGCGTCGTGAACGGGCGCGCGGCGGCCCCGCCGTAGAGCGGCTGCAGGGCCGGCGTCTCGGTCTCGACGTAGCCGCGCGCGTCGAGCGCGTCGCGGAGGGTCCGGATGAGGAGGGCGCGCTGGCGGAAGACGCGGCGGACGTCGGCGTGGAGCGCGAGGTCCACGTAGCGCTGGCGGTAGCGGAATTCGGGGTCCGTGACCTCGTTGAAGGTCCGCGTCTCGCCCGTCGCCTCGTCCGTGACCTCTTTCTCGACCGGGAGGGGCCGGAGGCTCTTGGCCAGCAGCACGAGGCGCGTCACCTGGACCGTGACCTCGCCCATGCGTGTCCGGAAGAGCCTGCCCTCGACGCCGAGCCAGTCGCCGGGATCGAGCAGCTTCTTGAACGTCTCGTTGTAGGCCCCCTCGGGGAGGTCGTCGCGGCGGACGTAGGCCTGGACCGTGCCGGACTCGTCGGCGAGGTGGAAGAACGCGGCCTTGCCCATGACGCGCTTGGTCATCATGCGCCCGGCGAGCGTGACCTGGAGCGGGGTCGTGCCCTCGGCCTCGGGATCGTTGGTGGCGTCGTCGTAGGCCGCGACGGCCTGCGCGGCACTCGTCATCGTCTCCACGCCGCGGCGGGGTACGGCTCGACGCCGGCCGCGCGGAGGGC
>JANPJI010000780.1:0-3998 GCA_031425425.1 Rubricoccaceae bacterium | reverse complement strand
GCGCGGCGCGGAGCCGGAGCCCCGCGCCGCGCGCGTCACCTGTCTCCAGCGCCTGCCGAGACGCTAGCGCACCACCGTCACACGCTGCGTCGCCGCGAACGACCCCGCCGTCATCCGGACCACGTACACGCCCGGAGCGAGCGTGCCCGCCTCCAGACGCGCCGTGTGACGGCCCGCCGCCACTGCGCCCTCCGCCAGAACCGCTACACGCCGGCCCAGCAGGTCGTACACGGCCACCGACACGTCCGTCGCCGCCGGCACGTCGAACGACACCGTCGCCGACGACGCCGTCGGGTTCGGTGCAGGGGCCGCCAGCGCGAACACCGTCGGCACGCCCGGCTCACTCGCCACGACGCCGCGCGTGGTCACCACAAGCACGAACCGCGGCGCGTCGGCCGCCTTGGCCTGCGCGCCCGTCGTGGTCCGCGCCACGAGCGCCTCGGGTGCCGTGACCGTGACGGCCGCGGCGTCCTGCTCGAACGTGTACGACGGGACCGTGCGCAGGTCGACGGTGGTCCCGGTGACGACGTCGCGGAGTTCGAGCGCCCACGTGTCGGGCAGCGCGTCGAGGCCGGCCCAGGAGAGCGTGAGGCTCGGAGCCGTGCCGACGGCGTCGACGACGAGCGGGACCTCGAACGAGGCCGCGTCGAGCGCGCGGGACTCCTGCGCCTTGAGGCGCGGCTGCCCGTCGCGCTCGCCCTGGAAGGCGAGCGTGGCGTAGGCGGCCGCGAGCGGCGACAGCTTCGAGGCGTCCCACACGTCCCAGCCGTCCGTCGCCTCCTCGGCGCGGACGGCCAGCGTCGCTGCCCGGTCGACCGTGGCCAGGCCCGTCGCGGCGTCCGTGCCCGCGAGCTCGAAGGCGAGCGTGGCTGAGGCGACGTTCGCGTAGAGGCTCCCGTCGCGGCCGAGGAACGGCCCGGCCTCGTCGCGGACGTTGGTCGGGACGAGCAGGCCCGTCGCCGTGTTGTTCTCGACGAAGAAGCCCTGCCACGCCGAGAGGCTGCCCGTCACGGCGACGTACGAGCCCGACCCGCCGACGTTGGGGTCCCACACCTGCGGGACGTTCGAGGCGAGCGCGCCGCCGGTCACCCACGTGCCGAGCGTGGCGACGCTGATGTCGTCGCGGTACGGGTTGGCGACGAGGTTGAACTTGTTGCCCGTGGTCGTGAGCGCCACGGCGACGCCGCCCGAGGCGACGGCCGGCTCGGCCCCGGTGCCCTCGAGGCGCATCGGAAGGGTGTAGCTCACGCTCGTCCCGCCGCCGTCGTTGGCGGGGTTCGGGACGAGGTTCTGGTTGAAGAGGTACCACAGGAACCCGCGGCCCGGCGTAAGCACGTCGGCCGTGGAGACGGCCGCCACGTACGCCGACCCGTTGTAGCCCGTGAAGAGGTTGTCGCTCGGGAAGGTCGGGTACTGGTTGGTCACCGACTGGACGAGGTTGACCCCGGCGAGCCGGCCGACCGTGTAGGTGCGGACGGGGGCACCGAGCATGCGCCAGCCGGCCTGACCCGTGGCGGCGGCCTGCGCCTCGGCCTGGAACCGGACGCCCACGTTGCCCGAGCCGTCGTAGACCGGCCCGCCGGCCCCGCCGGTGCGGTACAGCGCGGACTCGGCCCCGAGCGCCTCCGAGACGGCCGTCGTGAAGCGGCCCTCGATCGAGAACGGGTTGCTCGCCGGCCCGACGACCGTCGTGTTGAGGCGGTACGGGATGCCCGAGCCCGCCTCGACGCCGTCGATGAAGCGGACCTCCACGATGTCCTCCTCGTTCGCCCGGGGCGCCTGGATGAGGACGAGCTGCGCCGTGAGGTACTGCGCCGTGCTCGGCGTCGCGGCCGCGTAGTTGGGCGAGCCGAAGTTGTAGGCGTGGTACCACGTGATCACGAGGTCGTCGGCCGCGCCGTCGGCGTCGCCGTCGGCGAGGCCGGCGTAGACGCCCGGGGCATACGTGCCGGGGTCCGTCGCGTCGTAGGTCGCCGTCGTCATGTCGCGGTCACCGGCCATGACCTGGATCGCGTTGAGTCCGGACGGCCGCGGGAAGCCATAGAAGGCACCTCCGAGCGCCGTCGTGCCGGGCGCGACCAGGCCGTTGCTGCTGACCTGGAGCGTCGTGTAGTCGATCCCGAACATCCGGAACGGGCCGAAGCCGGCCGGGATCGTGTACGCGACGGCCGCGTCGTCGGTGCTGAGGCCCACGATGGCCGTCTGGCCGGCGATGTCGATGAAGGCCGTCGTCGAGGGCAGCGCGGCCCCGTTGGAGCAGGCCGGGTCCGAGAGCGAGCCGCGGAAGACGAAGCCCGCGCCGCGCGCGTCGCTCGTACCCGAGAGCGGGATGTCGCGGGTCTGCGTCGCCCCGCCGTCGACGGTGAAGCTCAGCGTGAGCGTCGCGTTCTGCGGGCCGGTCGCGCCGGTCGGCGGCGCGAAGAGGACCGTCAGCGGCACGGCCGCCGCGCCGGCGTTGATCGAGATCGGGAACGCCGGGGCCGTGCTGAAGCTGAACGACGACGCGTTCGGGCCCGAGAACGTCCCGCCGGTCACGGTGACGTTGCCCGACGTGCCGACGTTGCTGACGCTGATGACGTCGGTGGCGTTGATGGGCGACGCGCCGAGGACGCACGGCCCGGCGGCGGGCAGGTTGAGGCTGGACTGCGAGAGCGCGAGACCCGGCGGGACCGGCACGCCGAGCGTGAGGCTCCAGCCGCCCGAGAACGCGCCGACGTCGCCGCCGGCACCGTCCGACACGTAGAGGCTCCACACGCCGTTGGGGTCGGTGCCGTCGAAGACGGTCAGGGCCGTGCTGCCCGTGGGCACCGGGGCCGGCGCGGGCTGCGTCGTTGTGCCGCCGCGGGGCCGGAAGGAGCCGGTCGTGAATGCGCCCGTCCCCACGGCCGTCGCCGCTTCGTCGTCGAGCGTGAGCATCACGCCGCCGATGTCGGTCCCGCCGCCGTTGCCGGCGATCAGGACGAGGTTCTGGCCGGCCGGCCCGACGAGCACGACCCGGAAGTCGCCCGGGAACGAGTGCGTGAGGCTGCTCAGCGTCACGTTGAGGTCCACGATGGTCGAAGCGCCCGAAACGGTGATCGTTGAGGGATACGGGTCGCCCGCGCCGGCCGCCGTCACGAGCGCCGGGACCTGGATCGCCGTCGAGAGGGTCTGCGTGAACTGCGCCGTCGTCGTCGTCGTGACGAGCAGCGACCACCCGCCGACGAACGAGCCGAAGTTGCCCGTCGCGGTGTCGAAGGCGTAGAGCGTCCACGCGCCGTTGGGGTCGATGCCGTTGAACACGCTCAGGGCCGCGCTGCCCGAGGGTGCCGGGGCCGGGGCGGGCGGCGACGCCGTGCCGCCCTTCGGCCGGTACGAGCCGGTCACGAGGGGCGTCGGCAGCGCGCCCGCCGCCGCGGCGTCGTTGAACGTCAGCGCGACGCCGGCGACGTCGGTTGCGCCGCCGTCGCCGCTCATGAGCACGATGTTCTGCCCGCCCGGCGAGACGAGCAGCAGCCCGAGGTCCGACGGCGACGTGTGCATCAGCCCGTTGATCCGGACGTCGAGGTCCGTGACCGTCCCGGTCCGGCCCGCGAGGGTCTGCGTGGACGGGTAGGTGCCGGCCGGCCCGCTCGTCGTGGCCTGGGCAGGGGCGGCGATGAACGCCGGGTTCGAGAACGTCTGCGCCTGCGCCGAGACGGCGAACAGGGCGACGAGGAGGGGCAGCGCGAGGGGCCGCCAGAGGGTAGAGAGTCTCATATCGTCAGGGAGGGGTCGGAAGGGGCCGTCGCCGCGGCCAAACGGGGGCCGAACAGGGCCGCACAATACGCTACCTGCGCGGTGGTGGCAACGCCATGTTCACACATTCCTTAAACAGCGCGCGGCGCGGAGCCGGAGCCCCGCGCCGCGCGCGTCACCTGTCTCCAGCGCCTGCCGAGACGCTAGCGCACCACCGTCACACGCTGCGTCGCCGCGAACGACCCCGCCGTCATCCGGACCACGTACACGCCCGGAGCGAG
>JANPJI010000779.1:0-2317 GCA_031425425.1 Rubricoccaceae bacterium | reverse complement strand
CCCGACAGGCCGCAGAACGAGGCCACGATGGCGACCACGCTGTAAACCGGGTTGCGCTGGCCCACGACCAGCAGCGCGCCGCCGATCGTGATGGCCGCAAACAGGTAGAAGAGCAGGTAATCAAAGGTCAAAGTAAATCACCCCCGCCGCCGTGGCCAGCAGGTTCACCGTGGCAGCGGGCAGCAGCACCTTCCAGCCAATGGTCATGAGCTGGTCGTAGCGCACACGCGGCAGCGTCCACCGCAGCCAGAGGTACGCAAAGAGCAGCACCGCCAGCTTGAGCAGGAACCAGATCCAGCCGTAGGACGGGGGAATCAGCGGTCCGTGCCACCCGCCCAGGAACAGGCTCACGGCGACGGCCGACACGGTGACCATGTTGATGTACTCCGCCATGAAGAACATCGCGAAGCGCATCGAGCTGTATTCCGTGTGGTACCCGGCAACCAGCTCCTGCTCGGCTTCTGGAAAGTCGAACGGTGCGCGGTTGGTCTCGGCGAGCACGCACACCGAGAAGATGACGAAGCCGACCGGGTTGCGGAACACGTTCCACCCGAAAAAGCTGCCGAGGTGGTTCTGCGCCTCGACGATGTCGAACAGCCGCAGGCTGCCGGTGAGCAGGATCACGGACAGCGCCGCGGCGCCCATCGCCAGCTCGTACGAGATCATCTGCGCCGACGAGCGCAGCCCGCCGAGGAGCGCGTACTTCGAGTTGGACGACCACCCGGCCAGCGTCACGCCGTAGACCGAGATCGAGGTCATCGCGAGCACGAGCAGCAGGCCCACGCCGATGTCCGCGATGGCGAGCGCGTCGCCGCCGGGCGTCCGCGCCCAGGGGATGAGGCTGCCGGTGCTCATCGCGATCACGACCATCATGGTCGGCGCGAGCGAGTGGATGAACTTGTTGCCGGCCGCCGGGACGATGTCCTCCTTGAAGAGCAGCTTGAAGACGTCCGCGAACGACTGCAGCAGGCCGAGCGGCCCGACGCGGTCCGGCCCGTTGCGCTCCTGGATGAAGGCGGACACCTTGCGCTCGGCGTAGACGAGCAGCGACGCCGTCACGAGGAAGACGTTGAGCATCAGGAAGATCACGACCGGCAGGTCGATGAACTCCCAGATGGCGGCGAGGGTCGAGACGAAGGCCTCCATGCAGGGCGGGCGGTTGAAAGCGGAAGATCCGAGGACGGGACGACGGAAGGACGGGAAGATTCGAGGCGCGGACGCTTTTTCCTCTCGTCGCTACACGGCGTCCGCCGTCTCCTGCACGAGCGAGACGCCGAGCAGGCCCATCGCGTCGTGGGTGGCTCCGGCGAACGCGGCCTGGCTGGCCACCTCGGCCATGACGGCGGCGGGGCTCTTGAAGCGCATCTCGTGGCCGAGGGCGGCCGCGACGTCTGGCAGCACGACCCAGCCGGGGAGCGCGTCCACCTGGTTGGACTCGTCGTGCCAGCGGTCGAACGGCGTACCGACCTTGTCGATGCGGCTCTGGCCCACGCCCATCGCCATCGTCAGCGAGCGGTTGACCGAGGCGATGGCCTTCGCCGGGCGGAGCAGCTGCGCGCGGCCCGTCTCGTTGACGAACGTCCCGACGGTCTCGACGGATGTCGTGATGGGCAGCACGACGGCCGCCCCGGCGACGCTCGCGTTCGTCGTATGCGTCGCGTGGACGACGACCGGCGTGCCGCCGGCATCCAGACCCGCCGCGGCGAGGTCGTCCTGGAGGACGTACACGAGGCGCGCGGACTGTGCCTGGACCGAGAACAGGGCGGCGTCGACGGCCTCAAACCCGAGGCGCTCCACACCGGCCGTGTTCGGGGCCGGGTCGGTCGAGACGAGGAAGCCGTCGCCCGCGGCCGTGCCCGCGCGGGAGACGTAGCGCGGCGCATCCGCCCCGACGGCCTCGGCGAGGCGCGCGAGGAGGTAGTTGTCCTCGACGGTGGCGTACGGCGAGCCGACGAACAGGACGTCTGAGCCCGCCTCGCCGAGCAGGCGCGCGGCCTCGGCCGTGGCCTCGGCCCACGTCGCAGTGCGTCCGTCGACGCGGGCGCCTGACAGGCGGTCGGTGTTGTAGCCGTCGTAGATGAGCCGGGCGGCGTCCGGCATCCAGTACTCGTTCACGTCGAGGTTCTCGCGCGGCGTGATCCGGACGACCTCGTTGTTGCGGACCCACAC
Source organism: Rubricoccaceae bacterium (assembly GCA_031425425.1). Lineage (GTDB taxonomy): Bacteria > Bacteroidota > Rhodothermia > Rhodothermales > Rubricoccaceae > DASVSE01. Next base: position 148 of record JANPJI010000779.1, on the reverse strand, counting down.
GTCCACGTTGATCCCCGTCCCGCCGAAGTCCGAGACCGTCGGCGTCCGGGACATCTCCCACGTCCGCGCCTTGAAGCGGAAGTAGTCCTCGGTCAGCGCGCCGACGGGGCAGATGTCCGTGGTGCACATCGAGTACGGGTCGTCGAAC
>JANPJI010000778.1:0-4004 GCA_031425425.1 Rubricoccaceae bacterium | reverse complement strand
CGTGCTCTTGCCCGAGCCCGACGGCCCCATCACGGCGACGTACTCGCCGGGCTGGACGGCCAGCGTGCACCCGCGCAGCGCGTGGACGGTCTCGGACCCCATCGGGTACGACTTCCACACGTCGGCGATGTCGATGACGGGGAGAGAGGAGTTTGAAGAGGAAGAGTTTGGAGACAATGCGGTTGACGTTCGAGGGTGGCTCTTACGAAACATTCTGCTCGCGTTCTATCAAACTCCAAACTCCAAACTTCTACTCCTCTTCCTCGATGGGGTCGTCGGCCTCGCGGACGGCGTCGCCGTCGGCGATCTCGGTGCGGAGCAGGCGGAACGGGCCGGTGATGACCTGCTCGGTCCCGCGGAGACCGCTGCGGATCTCGATGTGCGTGTCGTCCGTGATGCCCGTCGTGACCTCGCGCATCTCGGCCTTGCCGTCCACCATCACGAAGACGACGCGGCGGAGGTCCTCCTCGTCCGGGATGTCCTCGTCCGGGAGGGGCTCGCCGTCCTCCTCGGCCTCGTCGCGCGCCTCGCGGCGGAGCGCGTTGAAGTCGCGGACGGTCACGGCCTGGATCGGGACGACGACGGCCTCGGGGACGGTGCGGGTGAAGATGTCGACCGTGCCGGACATGCCGGGGCGCAGGACGGGGCCGGGCGCGCGCGGCGGCGTGCCTTCCTCCGGTGCCGCCCGCGCCGTCTCGCCGGCCGTCTGGCCCACGGCCGCGAGGCGGATCTCGACCGGGAAGTTGGTCACCGCCTGTGCCGTGCCCTGGTTCTGGACGCGCGCCGAGTTGGCGATCTCGGTCACGATGCCCGCGAGCGGGTCGTCCGGGTACGCGTCCACCTCGACGCGGGCGGAGTCGCCAAGCTCGACCTGGACGACGTCGTTCTCATTGACGTCGATGCGGACCGTCATCGCGTCGAGGCGCGCGATTCGCATGAGCTCCGTGCCGGCCATGGTCGCCGTGCCGACGATCTTCTGGCCGAGCTCGATGTTGAGCTGGCTCACGGTGCCGGTGATGGGCGCGTAGATGGCGGTCTGGGCGAGCTGCTGGCCGGCCTGCCGCGCGCCGACCTCCGCGCCGCGGACCTGCGCCTGCGCCCCGGCGATGCGCCCGCGGGCGGTCTCGATGCGTGCCCGCGCGGCCTGCTCGGCCGCCTGCGCCACGGCGACGGCCCCCTGCGCGGCTTCGAGCTCAGAGGCCGCGATGACGTCGCGGTTGAACAGGTCCTGCTGGCGGGCGAGCGCACGCGCGGCTCGCTCCCGGTCCGCCGTCGCCTGCGCCGCATCGACGGTGGCCTGCTGGACGTCGCGGGCCGCCTGCGAGACGCCCGTCTGCGCGCTCGCGACGGACGCCTGCGCCTGCTCGCGCTGCGACGCGTAGAAGTCCGGCCGGATGCGGAGCAGGAGCTGGCCCTGAACCACGCGGTCGCCCTCGGCGACGCCCAGGAAGACGACCTCGCCGGAGACGTCGGACGAGATGGGGACTTCGAGTTCGCTCGCGACCGTCCCCGAGGCGCTCACCGTCTGCGTGATCGCGCGGACGCGGGCGTCCGCGACCTCGACTTCGAGGCCCTTCTCTTGCCCGCCGAACGCGACGGCGGCACCGCCGATCGCGACGTCGGCCACGCCGAGGCCGTTCAGGATTTTCTTCGTTGGGCTCACGATGTAGGGTGGATGGTCGGTGTCATGGGCGAGAACCCCAGGCCACCGTCATACCCGCGCAGGCGGGGATCCAGGGGGACCAGCGTGGTGCTCTGGACTCTGGATTCCCGCCAGCGCGGGAATGACGGCATGAATGGCAATCGCACGATCAGGGGGCGGCGAGCGTCGCAGCGAGCGCGTCCGCGCTCACGTCGCCGACGGCGAGGCGGACGAGGGCGGCCCGGAAGACGAGCCCGTAGGCCGCCTGCACGCGGCTGGACTCCGCCTGGGCGAGGCGCGACTGGGCATCGGCGACGGCGTAGAGCGTGCCGGCCCCGAGTTCGTAGCGGTCGCGCTCGACGCGGAGCGCCGCCGCGGCGGCCTCGACCTGGATGCGGGCCGCCGCGAGGCGAGCCACGGCCGTCCGCGCCTCGACGGCCGCCGTCTGGACGTCGGCGTCGACCTGGCGCTGGAGCGCGTCCCTCGTCAGGCGCGCGTCGTCGGTGCGGACCTGCGCCTCGGCGACGGCGCGGCGCGCGGCGTAACGGTCGAAGATGGGCACGACGAGCGACAGCGAGACGCTCCCGCGGCGGTTGTCGGCCCCCTGGGAAAAGAGCGGCGTCCGCTCCAGGTCGGCCGAGCCCGTCGGGATCGTGAACGGCTGGCCGCCGACGAGCACGGGCGTCCCGTCGGGAAGCGTCACCGGCAGGCTGGGCGTGGGCGCCGTCGGGTCGGCGAGGCGCTGCTGGAGGCTGGAGTAGCCCGTCCCGACGCTCGCCGAGAGGTCCACGGTCGGACGGCCCTGTGCCCGCGCAGCCCCGACGCCGGCCTCGGCGGAGCGGATGCGGAGCGCCTGGGCGCGGAGGTCGGCGCGCGTCTCGCGGGCCGCCGCGAGGAGGTCGGCGAGCGGCGGCGCGGTGTAGGCGAGGGCGCCGCCGGCTTCGAGCGCGGCGAGGCTCGGCCCGACGAACCGGGGCTCCGAGAGCGGGTCGAGGCCGGTCGCCTGAACGAGGAGCGCCTCGTCCCTCGCGACGGCCCCCTCGGCCTCGACGAGAGCCGCGCGGCGCTCGGCCACGACGGCGTCCTGTGCGATGAGGTCGCCGCGCGCACGCGCGCCGCCCTCGACGAGCCCCGCGACCTGCGCGCGCTGGCTCTCGGCCGCCGCGAGCTGTGCGGTCTGGACGACGACCAGCTCGCGGTCCAGCAAGAGCTGCAGGAACCGCGGCGCGACGTCGAGGGCGACCTGCTGCTCGGTGCGGGCCACGCCGATGGCCGCCGCCTCGCGGTCCAGCCGCGCGCCCTCGACGACGTACCGCGAGCGCCGGCCGTCGAACAGCCGGATGTCCGCCCCGAGGCCAACGTTGAGCGACTGGACGCTCTGCGACGTGAGCTGGCCGGTCGTCTGGTCGAACGCCAGCCCGACCTGCTGCGTCGGCCCGACCTGGAGGGCGACGGTGGGAAGGCGCTCGGCCTGCGCGCTGCGGACGGCGAGGGCGGCGGAGCGGTCGGCGACGGTCGCCCGTGCGAGGTCCGGGCTCCGGTCCAGCGCGATCCGGACGGCGTCAGCGATGGTCAGCGTCGCGCCGAGCGTGTCGGGGGTCTGCGCCGCGGCGGCGAGCGGCGCGAAGGCAAGGGCGGCAAGCGTGAACGCGCGGAGCATCGGGCGGGGCGTCTCTCCTGAGGGGGTTCCTCCTGACGAGAGGTCGGCGGGAGAGTTGCGCGAATGGGTTGCGCGGGCGCGGAAGGGGTGGGATTCGAACCCACGGTGCCTTGCGGCACAACGGTTTTCAAGACCGTCACGATAGACCGCTCCGTCACCCTTCCGATCGACGTCCAAGCTGCGCCACCGAAACGGGCTGCCCCGGTCCTTCGGCAACAGACCAATCTACGGGACCACCGTCGGCAGCGCGGCCCTGCGCGAGGCGCGGGCGTCCGGTTCCGTATCCTCCACTCCATGAGCGCGATTGCCGGCGTCGTCTCCCAATCTACACCGCCCGGTGCGCTCGTCGCGCGGATGCTCGGGGCGCTCGTCCGGCCCGCGGCCCGCAGTGTCGCCGTTTGGACCGCCGAGGCGGGCTCGGCCGCCCTCGGCGCACGCGTCGCCAGCGAAGCCGACGGCCCGGCTGTGCACACCGCGACCGGCTGCGCGGCCGTCGCCGACGCGCGCCTCGACGACCCGGACGACCTCGCCGCCGTGCTGGGCCTCCCGGCCCACACTCCAGCGGCGGCGCTCGTGCTCCACGCCTACCTCGCCTGGGGCACGGCCTGCGTGGAGCGCATCGACGGCGACTTCGCCTTCGCCGTCTGGGACGCGCGCGACCGGTCGCTGTTCGCGGCTCGGGACCGCTTCGGCCTGCGCCCA
>JANPJI010000777.1:0-22561 GCA_031425425.1 Rubricoccaceae bacterium | reverse complement strand
ATGAGGACCGTCGCGTAGACGATCGACGAGCGGACCTCCGTCGAGGCCTCTTGGATCACCTGGAGCGGCGGCTTCGGGCGGCCCGCCGCATGGTTCTCGCGGAGCCTCCGGAACACGTTCTCGACGTCCACGATGGCGTCGTCGACCAGCTCGCCGATGGCGACGGCGAGGCCGCCGAGCGTCATCGTGTTGATCGTAACTCCGAACGCCTTGAACACGAGGGCCGTCACGACGATGGAGAGCGGGATCGCCGTGAGCGTGATCGCCGTCGTCCGGAAGTTCAGGAGGAAGAGGAACAGGATGACGACGACGAGGATGGCCCCGTCGCGGAGGGCCTCCTCGACGTTCCCGATGGCGGCCTCGATGAACGGGGCCTGCCGGAACACGTCCCGGTTCATCTCGACGCCCGCGGGCAGGGCGGCCTCGATCTCGTCGAGGGCGGCGTCGACCTCCTCGGTGAGCGCGACCGTGTTGGCGCCGGGCTGCTTCTCGACGGAGAGGATGACGCCGGGCCGGCCGTCGACGCCGGCGTCGCCGCGCCGCGTCTGGGCTCCGTAGGCGACCTCGGCCACGTCGGCGACGGTCACGCTGGCGCCCGTTCCGCTCGCGGTCGGGACGACGGTCCGGCCGATCTCGGCGAGGTCCGTCGTCCGGCCGATGACGCGGACAAGCGCCTCCTCGCCGCTCCGCTCCAGGTACCCGCCCGTCCCGTTCTCGGCCGACCCGGCGAGCGCCGTCTCGACGTCGTCGAGGGTGAGCCCGAAGGCCCGGAGCTTCGACGGGTCGGGCCGGACCTGGACCTGGCGGACGCCGCCGCCGATGGCGATCACGTTCGAGACGCCGGGGATCGTCTGGAGCCGGGTCCGGACCGTGTACTCGGCGAGGTCGCGGAGTGCGAGGGCGCTCTCCGGGGCCCCGTCCCCGGACGGCTCGGCGTCCTCGGTCGTCGTGAGCCCGACGAGCATGATCTGGCCCATCACCGACGAGACGGGCCCGAGGGCCGGCACGACGCCGTCGGGGAGGGCGACGGCCTGCAACCGCTCCGTCACCAACTGGCGCGTGAGGTACGTGTCCGCGCCCCACCCGAACTCGACGTAGACGATGGACAGCCCGATCCCGCTCACACTCCGGACCCGATCGACGCCGGCCGCGCCGTTCATGGCCTGCTCGATGGGCAGCGTCACGAGCGTCTCGACCTCCTCGGGCGCGAGCCCTTCGGCCTCGGTCAGCAGCGTCACCGTCGGCCGGTTGAGGTCCGGGAGCACGTCGACCGGCAGGTTCACGAGCACGAACGTTCCGTAGACGAGCACGAGCGCGGCCCCGGCGACCACGAGGAGCCGGTTGCGGATCGAGAACGCGATAATCCGGTCGAACACCAGGGGCTACCGGATGCTGGCGGCACCCTCGACGACCACGCGGTCGCCGGGGCGCAGGCCCGACCGGATGGCCACGCCGGCCGCCATCTCGGTCCCGAGGACGACGCGGCGGCGGACGAACGCCTCGGGGCTCGGGTGGACGAACACGGCGGGTGCCCCGGACTCGTCGCGGACGAGTGCGCTGCGTGGCACGACGACAACGGACTCGGAGGCTCCGACGGCGACGTCGACCGTGACGGTCTGCCCCGAACGGAGGACACTGTTCGGATTCTCGACCTCGAAGACGGCGTCGAGCGTCCGCGACGTCGGGTCGACGGTCGCGCCGAGCGCGAGCAGGCGGGCGCGGAAGCCCGCCTCGGGGAAGGCCTCGGCCGAGACGGTCGCCCGTGCCCCGACGGCCGTGCGAACGCGCCCGAGGTCGGCCTCGAACACGCGCCCGCGCGCCTGGAGCCGGCCGAGCGCGACGATCCGCACGAGCGGCTGCCCGGCCTCGACCTGCTGGCCGACGGCGGCCGTGACCTCGGAGACGACACCCGAGATGGGGGCCGTGAGGGCGTAGCGGTTGCCCGCCCCGAGCGCTGAGGCAAGTGCCGCCTGTCGCGCCTGCGCCCCGCGGAGCCGGATCTCGGCCGCCTCGATCTCCTTGCCGGCCACGACGCGGGCGAGCGCGCGGAGCCGCGTCACGTCGGCCCGCGCCTGCGCGACGTCGGCCTCGGCCGAGGCGCGGTCCGACCGGAGCCCGGCCACGTCGGGTGCGGCGAGCGAGCCCTCGACGGTCCCGATACGCTGGCCGGCCCGGACGCTCTGGCCGACGCCGGGCAGCCGGGCCGAGACGAGCCGGCCCGCCTGGGGCGACGACACGACGGCCTCCCCGCCCGGGGCCGGTGCGAGGACGCCCTGGAGCCGGAGCGTCTCGGCGACGGCCTGCGTGTCGGCGATGGCCGTCGTGATCCCGAGCGCGAACTGGGCGGCCTGGTCGACCGTGAGCGTGTCGCCGGCCGGAGCGGCGGATGCGACGCCGGCCGCGTCGTCGCTGTGGTCTTCGCCCTCGTGGGCGGCGGCGTCGCGGCGGAGCCCGAGGACGGCAGCGAACGCGGCGAGCACGACGAGGGCAGAGACGAGGAGGGGGCGGCGCATTACCAGGTGGGCTCCGTGACGGAGGGGTCGGAGGGGGCCGTACGGACGGGGGCCGCCGGGGAGGACGCGGTGGCGGTGTCTCGCCGCTGCCGGGCGCTGCGCACGAGCAACGCGGCGAGGGCGAGCCCCAGCGCCGCGACGCCGAGCACCCACGCCCACGGGATGCCCGCGCCGCCCGACGGCTCGGCCGTCGGCTCCGCCGCTGGCGTCTCGACCGCGCCGACGTAGAGACCGGTGAGCAGAATGAGATCGGAGGCACCGCCGGCCTGGACGGACACGCTCACGTCGTACCGGCCGTCGCGGGGGAAGCCGCCCGGGAGCGAGACGGCGTACACACCAGGCTCGCCGGTCGGCTCGACCGCGACGGTGCCGGGGACCCCGAGCGCCTGGACCGTGAGGGCCGCCCCCTCGACGGGCCGGTTCGTCTCGAAGTCGGCGAGGTAGAGGAGGCCGGCGTACGGCTGCCCCCCGCGGACGGGCGCGTGCGTGAGGACGACCTCGAACCGGCCCGTCATCGCGGACGTCGTGACTGACCCCGCAGCGACGGACGACGAGGCGCCGCCGACCTCCTCGCCGTGCGAGTGGCCGTCCGAGGGGTCGCCGCCGGCACGGGCCGGGGCCGCGGCGATCAGGAGCGCGAACAGGAAGACGAGGCGCATGGTCAGTCGGGGTCCACGGGGAGTCCGGCGGCCGGGCGGCCGAGGGCGCGGGCGAGGGCGAGCCGGGCCCGCCGGTCCAGTGCGCGGGCGTCGAGGACGGCGCGGCGGACGGCGCGGACCCGGTCGCGCTGGGCGAGCAGCGTCGGGACGTCGATCTCGCCGCCGGACGAGGCGAGCGCGAGCAACGCATCCACCTCGCTGAGGTCGGCCGCGACGCCGTCGAGGCGGGCGAGCGCCCGCGACGACGCGCGAACGGCGGCGACCGATGCGGCGATCTCGCTCGTGGCGACGGCCCGGACCTCGGCGGACTCGGCCGCACGAAGCTGTGCGACCGCCTCGGCGCGGCGGGCCTCGCGGCGGCCGGTTCCGCCGAACGGGAGCGGAACGCTCAGGCCGACGACTACCTCGGTCTCGCGCTGGCCGAGCGAGAAGTCGTCGCCGACGTCGGCCCCACTTACGTCGTCAGCGCCGTAGAACAGGCTCCGCCGTTCGAGCCCGGCGCGGACCGTGAACGTCGGCACGCGGACCCGCTCGCGCCCGAGCGCGGCGGCGAGCGTGGCGGCGTCGGCCGAGAGGGCGGCGATGGCGACATCCGGCCGGTCGGGCGTCCGCAGCGTGTCGACGGGGACGGGCGGCAGGGCGCCGAGGGCGGGGACCGCGACGCGGACGCCCGGCGCGGCGAGCAGGCGGGCGAGCGCGGCCTCAGCCGCCGCCCGCTCCGCCTCTGTCCGGGAGACCTCGGCGGCGACGGCCGCGGCGTCGGCCCGGGCGAGGCGCCAGTCGAGTTCGCTCACGTCGCCGAACCGGTACCGGAGCCGGGCGACCGAGACGAGCGTGTCCGCCGCGACGAGCGCCTCGCGGGCGAGCCGGGCCGCGTCCTGTGTCGCGGCGAGGTCGGCGACCGCACGGCGCACGGACGCCACGAGGCTGAGCCGGGCGGCGCGGCGCTCCCCCTCGGCGACGGCGAGACGGCCCCCGGCGGCCGCCTGGCGCGCGCGGCGTACGGCCGGGCGCTCCAGCGTCTGCGACACGCTCACACCCGCCTCGATGTCGCCGGGGGCTGGAAGCTCGAGGGGGTTCAGGGCGGCGTCAACGTCGAGCTCGGGGCCGGCGGTGAAGAACGCCCCGTCGGCGTCCTGTTCGGCCCGGGCGAGCGCGAGCGCCGCCTCGGCGGTTCGGAGCGCGGGCGACACCGCGAGGGCCCGCTCGACGGCCGACGCCTCGGAGAGCGTGTCGGGTGCCTGAGCCTGTGCGGGCGACGCTGCGAGGGCAAGGCTGGCCGCACCCACACGCGTCGCGGTCCGGGCGGGCACGCCGAGGCCCCGGCCCACGTAGGCGAGGGCGGCGAAGAGGACGGCGAACCACAGAACGACGAGGGCGAGCACGAGGCAGAGCATAGACCGGGCCCTGAAGGTGGTCCGGCCCTCCTGACGCCACCCTGAGCGCCGGCTGAAACTTCGGTCAGGTTCGGGACCCGTCGTCCGTGCGGGCGTAGCCTGCCCCTCTCCCCTCCCCGCCCACCGTGCGCCTCCTCCTGGTCGAAGACGAGCCGCGCCTGGCGGCCTCGCTGCGCCGCGGGCTCGAGGAAGAAGGCTACGTGGTCGACCACGCCGCCGACGCCGTGCAGGCCGAGGGGCTCGCAGCCGGCGACTACGACGCGTTCGTCGTGGACTGGCGGCTCCCCCGCGGCGACGGCCGCTCGTTCGTGGCCGGCCTCCGCGCCGCCGGGCGGACCGAGCCGGTCCTGATGCTGACCGCCCTCAGCGACGTCGAGCACCGCGTCGCCGGGCTCGACGCCGGGGCCGACGACTACCTCGCCAAGCCGTTCGCCTTCGAGGAGCTTCTCGCCCGGCTCCGGGCCCTCCTGCGGCGGCCGGCCCTGACCGCACCCGACGCCGCCCCCGCGTTCGCCGGGCTTACGGTCGACGCGGAGCGGCGGCGCGCGACGCTCCGCGGCCCGCGCGGTGAGGCCGTGCTCGCGCTCCGGCCCAAGGAGTACGACCTCCTCCGGGTCCTGCTCCGGGACCCCGAGGCCGTCCTCTCGCGGACCGTCATCGCCGAGCGGGTCTGGGGCGACGCCCTGTTCGTGAGCGACAACGCGCTCGACAGGACCGTGTCGAGCCTCCGGCAACGGCTCACCGATGCCCGCGGGGACAGCGGGGCTGTCGGCCCAGAGATCGACACGGTCCGCGGCGTCGGATACCGGCTCGTCTCCGGTGCCTGACGCCGACGTTCGGGGCGACCTTTCCGGGGTTCCGCCCCACTCGCCTGTGATGCGCCGCCCGCTCTCGATCTCGGTCCGCCTCGCGCTCTGGTTCGGGCTCGCGCTCCTGCTGCTGCTGAGCGCGTTCGGGACCGTCGTCTACGCGAGCTTCCACGCCCTCCTCCACCGCGACTTCGACCGTCACCTCCAGCACGAGGAGCACGAGCTCATGCCGTACGTCGAGGTCGATCCTGACGGGCCAGCGTTCGCGTCGCTGGAAGGGCTCCGGTCGGTCGCGTACTCGACCGACGGCGTGTTCGGGACGTATGTCCGCCTGCTCGGACCCGACGGCGACGTCCGCTACCAGAGCCCGAACTTCGAGGGACATGACGCGCTCCTGGTCGTCGTCCCGGATGCGCCGGAGACCGCCTCGGAGAGCCGGACGTGGCAGGGCGAGCCGGCCCGGACGCGGACGGTCCCGCTCGTCGGGGCCGGGGGCCGCCTCGACGGCTGGCTCGAGGTCACTGGGTTCGAGTGGTCGCTCCACCAGGGACTCCACCAGCTCGCCGGCTCGCTCGCCCTCGGCGTCCTCGTCTGCGTCGCGCTCGCGCTCGCCGGCGGGCTGTGGCTCGCGCGGCGCGCGCTCCGGCCCGTCGGCGCGCTCCGGACGGCGGCCGACCGGATGAGCACAGTCGACCTCTCGGCCCGGCTCCCGACCGAGTTCGGGGTCCGCGACGAGTTGACCGAGCTGGCCGAGACGTTCAACGGGTGGCTGGCCCGGCTGGAGTCCTCGGTCGCGCGCGAGCGGGCCTCGGTCGAGCGCGAACGGCGGTTCTCGGCCGACGCGGCCCACGAGTTGCTGACCCCGCTCGCGGCGCTGAGGAGCGAGGCCGAGGTCGCGCTCCGCCGCGACCGCTCGCCCGACGGGTACCGCGAGGCTCTCTCGGGCGTCGTCGCTGAGGCCGAGCGTCTCGGGGAGACCGTCCAGGGCCTGCTCCGGCTCGCGCGCGCCGAGCGGCTCGTGCGCGGGCCGGGTGAGCGAGCCGACCTCGCCACAGTGGTCACGTCGAGGGCAGACGCGTACCGGGCGACAGCGGACGCGAAGGGAGTCTCGCTTACGACGTCGCTCCCGGACGAGCCAGTGTGGACCTCGGCGGCCGAAGGCTCGCTCGTGGAGGTCGTCGACAACCTCGTCCAGAACGCCGTCAAGTACACGCCGGAGGGCGGGCGCGTCGAGATCGCCGTGCGTCGCGGCAACGGCGGCCCCGTGCTCACGGTGACCGACACGGGGGTCGGGATGGCCCCGGCCGTCACTGAAAGGGCGTTCGAGCGGTTCTACCGCTCTGACGACCCGGTCGTTCAGGCCGAGACCGGAAGCGGCCTCGGGCTCGCCGTCGTTCGCGCCGTCGTCGAGGCGTACGGCGGCGAGGTGTCCGCGGCGAGCGACGGGCCGAGCGCGGGCAGCCGGTTCACGGTCACACTGCCCGAGCCATGAGGGCTGGACCATGCTAGCCGGCCGGCCATGCGCGAGCGCGCACCTTCCGTACCGCAACCGCCCCCGGCCACCATCGCCGCGACGACCCCGTAGATCCACCACGGGATGTTCCGCCCGGCCAAGAGCAGGTAGAGGTACGCCGAGACGAAACAGAACCCCGCCGCGAGCGCCGGCACCACGGCGGACTCGCCCCGCCGGAGGCGCCGAACCGTCCACGCGACCGCGAGCGTGAAGAACGGGATCGCCCCGACGTAGATCGTCCCGAAGACGAGCGGGTCCACGCCGTACGCGGCGCCGAGGCCGAAGAACCAGTCGCGGATTGCGTCCCACACGTCGGTACCGGAAGTCTGTCGCCCGCAAACGCCGAGCCGCAGGTCCGGTGCCGCCGGCGGCGCGCCGCCGGGCCATCCCGCTGGGAATGCGCGTACTGCGGCCCCGCTCGCTGCGTTACGCCGGTCATGTGTCCCCACTTCGACACGCCCGTGGATACCTCTCGACCCCGCCGTGACGACTCGCGCCGCCCGCACGCGTGGTGCCGGGCGGTCGCGCTCGCTGCGGCCGTGCTGGCGGCCTCCGTCGCGCAGGCCCAGCCGGCGGACACGCCCGACCTCATGCGCCGGGCGGACATTCCCGGACTCGCCGTCGCGACCGTCGCGGACGGGCAGGTCGAGGCGTCGTACTACGGGCTCGCGACCAGCCCGGCGGACTCCGTCCGGGCGACGACGCTCTTCGAGGCCGCCTCGCTCACGAAGCCGGTCGTCGCGTACCTCGCGCTCCGGCTCGTCGACCGCGGCCGGCTCGCGCTCGACGCGCCGCTCGTCGGCTACGGCGCCGCGCTGCCGCTGCCGGCGGGTGACCCGCGGCGCGACGCCGTCACGCTCCGGATGGCGCTCGCACATTCGACGGGCCTCGACGGCGACGACTCGGACACGCTCCGGTTCTCAGCCGAGCCCGGCGAGACGTTCCGCTACTTCCCGGCCGGCTACCGCCTCGTCCAGCGCGTCGTCGAGCACGTCGAGGGCGCGCCGCTCGACGCGCTCGCCGCCCGCGAGGTCTTCGGCCCGCTCGGGATGCGCAGCAGCTCGCTCGTGTGGACGGCCGCGCTCGCCACGACGCTCGCCTCCCGGCACGACGCGCTCGGCAACCCGATCGTGCGGGCACGCTCGGCCGAGGCGCCCGCCAACGCCGCGGCGAGCCTGCTGACGACCGCCGAGGACTACGGGCGCTTTCTGGCGGCCGTGCTGAGCGGCGCTGGCCTCACGGCGCGCTCCCGCGAGGACATGGTGAGCCCGCAGGTGCGGGTGCCGGGGCCCGACAGCGGCCTCGCGTGGGGGCTCGGCTGGGGCCTGGAGACGGCGCGGGGCACGTTCTTCCACTGGGGAGACGACGGCGCCGCGAAGGCCTTCGCCATCGGGTCCGTGGCCGACCGGACGGCGCTGGCCTACTTCGCCAACAGCACGTACGGGCTCGCGATCGCCCGCGAGATGGCGTCGGCCGTCGCGCCGGGGTCGCAGCCGGCCGTGGACTGGCTGGACTACGCGGCGTGGGACGCGCCCGTGCGCCTCGCGCGCCGCGACGTGCTCCGGGCGTTCGTCGACGGCGGGGCGACGGGCGGCGTCGCCGCGCTCGCCGCGGCCCGAGCGGCATATCCGCAGCTGGACCTCCAGACGGTCGTCTCGTGGGTGTCGTGGGCGCTCGACAGCCGGGGCCGGACGGCCGAGCGCGACGCGCTGCTCGCGTGGCGGCCGGAGCCCTGACGGAGCGCCGACGCGGGCCGCTGCAGGTGCGGCGCTGCAGGCACGCTACCGCGCCAGACCCTGAAAGCGCTTACATTTCGGGTGCCGCCACCGCCCCGCCATGCGCCCGCTCCTCCTGCTCCTCGCCTCTGCCCTTGCGGCCTCTGCCTCGGCACAGCCACGAGCCGTGACGTTCCGGGTGAATGTGAGCTACCAGATCGAGCAAGGCCACTTCGACCCGGCCTCCGAGTCGGTCGACGTCGCCGGGACGTTCAACGGCTGGGGCGCGTCCCCGCGGACCCCGCTCGCGGACCCGGAAGGCGATGGCGTGTACGAGGCGACGGTCGCGGGCTTCACGGCCGGGCAGGCCGTCGAGTTCAAGTTCCGCTACAACGGCCGGTGGGACGGCCGGGAGGAGTTCCCCGGCGGCGGCCCCAACCGCGGCTACACCGTCGGGACGGGCGTCAACGTGGTCTCGGTGTGGTACAACGACGAGCAGCCGCCGACCGGCCCGCCCGTCGCGGCCTTCACAGCTGCGCCGCGCGTGGTCTCCGAAGGCGGTGTCGCGACGTTCTCGGACCGCTCGGGCGGCCTCGTCACGGGCTGGGCGTGGACCTTCGAGGGCGGCGTCCCGAAGACATCGACGGAGCGTCACCCCTCCGTCCGCTACGCCGAGGTTGGCACGTACGACGTGACCCTCGTCGCGACCGGGCCCGAGGGCGTCGACACGCTCGCGGTGCCCGACTTCGTCGAGGTCCGGCCGCGGCCCGCCGCCGGCACCCTCTCGTGGTGGCACGACGCCGTCTTCTACGAGGTCTTCGTCCGCAGCTTCGCCGACAGCAACGGCGACGGTGTCGGCGACCTCAACGGGCTCATCGCCCGGCTGGATTACCTCAACGACGGCGACCCGGCCACGACCGACGACCTCGGCGTGACCGGCATCTGGCTCATGCCGGTCAACCCGTCCCCGAGCTACCACGGCTACGACGTGACGGACTACGAGGCCATCGAGTCGGACTACGGCTCGATGGCGGACTTCCGCCGGTTCCTCGACGCGGCCCACGCGCGCGGCATCCGCGTCGTGATGGACTTCGTGATGAACCACAGCTCGGACCAGCACCCGTGGTTCCAGGCCGCCCTCCGCAACGAGGTGCCGTACCGCGGCTACTACCGCTGGTCCGCGACTGCCCCCGGCTACCGCGGCCCGTGGGGCCAGCAGGTCTGGCACAACCGGTCCGGATCCTACAACTACGGCATCTTTACGCGCGGCATGCCGGACCTCAACTATGGCCAACCCGCCGTCCGGGACAGCGTCTTCGCCGCGGCCGACTTCTGGCTCCGAGACGTCGGCGTGGACGGCTTCCGCCTCGACGCCGTGAAGTACATCGTCGAGGACGGGTCCGTCCTGGAGGACCTTCCGGCGACGCACCAGTTCTGGAGCGCCTTCAACGACCGCGTCGAGGCCGCCGACCCCGAGGCGTACACCGTCTGCGAGGCCTGGACGTCGACGGCCGCCGTCGTGCCGTACCTCACCGACGGCCGGCTGGACACGTGCTTCGAGTTCGACCTCGCCACGGCCATGCTCGGGGCCGTCAACTCCGGCGACGCGCGCGCCCTCGCGGCCCAGATGCAGGAGGTCTACGACTCCTACCCGCGCCTCCAGTACGCGACGTTCCTCACGAACCACGACCAGGACCGTGTCATGAGCGTCGTGGGCCAGAACGCCGGCCGCGCGCGGGCGGCCGCGGCGCTGCTGCTCACGCTCCCCGGCGTCCCGTACCTCTACTACGGCGAGGAAATCGGGATGGTGGGCCAGAAGCCGGACGAGCTCATCCGGCGGCCGATGCAGTGGAGCGCCGGGCCAGGCGTGGGCTTCACGACGGGGACGCCGTGGATCGCGCCGGGCCCGAATGCCGCGACGCACAACGTGGCCGTCATGACGGGCGACGCCGGCTCGCTGCTGAGCTGGTACCGGATGCTCGTGCGGGCCCGGACCGAGACCGCGCCGCTCCGCATCGGGGACTACCACGCGGTGACGAGCTCGCTCGCGCCGGTCTTCTCGTTCGTCCGGTCGCACGGCGATGAGCGGGCCCTCGTGGTCGTGAACACGGGCGGGACCGCTCAGACGGGCCTCCGACTGGGGCTGCCGCCGGGCCTCGTCGCCCCCGGCGCCTATGCGCTCACGAACCGGCTCGGGAGCGAGCCGCCGGTCGCGGTGACGGTAGACGGCAGTTTCCGGATCGAGGGCCTGTCCGTCCCGGCGTACGGAGCCGCGGTCTACACGCTCGCGGGCGCGACGGCCGGAGAGGCGCCGAGCGCGCCCGCGGGCCGGCTCACGCTCGAGCAGAACCGCCCGAACCCGGCCCGCGGACAGGTCACCGTCGCCTTCGGCCTGCCCGAGGCAGGCCCCGTGACGATCGAGATCTTCAACGCCCTCGGGCAGCGCGTGTCGACGGTCGTCGGGGCCGAGTTCGACGCCGGTCCGCACACGGTCGAGGTGGAGACGGGCCGTCTCGCAGTCGGGGTCTACACGTACCGGCTGCGCCAGGGCAACCGGGAGACCAGCCGGAGGATGACGGTGGTCCGGTAGAGGCCGGGGATTTTCGGCCCGCAGTTCGTCGTACTAGGGTGACCCTGCCTCGACGGCCGCGACCTGGTAGCGTTGTGCTCCCCGGGCCCCGAGTCGGCTACATCAGCCCGCGCTCGGCGAGGCTCGTGTACCGGCCGCCGAACCCGACGAGAGAGCCGACAAGCGTGACGACGTCGACGGCCGTCTGTCGTTGTTCGTTGTAATAGAGCAACTCTGCCGCGAGGTTCGTGGCCCGGGAGGCGTCGTGCGTCCCAGGACACGTTCAGCGTCTACATCAGGTCGCGCTCGGCGAGGCTCGTGTGCCGACCATCGAACCCGACGACGAGCGGGTCGACGACGCGCTCGGCCGCCGCGTCTGGCAGACGACGGCTTCCCTTCGAGCAGGTGCGCAGACGCTTGCTGTCGACGCGTCGGCGTGGGCGCCGGGCTGTACGTCGTGCGTGTGACGGCAGGTGCGCAGACGGCGACGACGCGGCTCGCCGTCACCCGCTGAGACCAGTCCGCTGTTCGTTGTAATGGAGCAACTCTGCCACGACGACTGCGACCCGAGAGGCGGCGTGCTCCCCTGACCACGGACCGGCTACACCAAGCCTCGCTGAGCGCCTGCTGTGTACCGACGTCGAACCCGACGACGACCGGAATGGCCGGGCGTCCAGCGGCATAGCTTGGTCCACGCGTTTCTCGCTCGTCCTGCTCGCCGTCCTTGCGCTGGTCGCTCTGCTGCCGGTCCAGCTCGCGAGCGCCCAGACGCTCCAAGGGACGAGCGTGCTCGCGTCGGAGCGCGTCGGGCATCGTCCATTCGGCGCCTCCCGGCATGCCTTCGCCCCCGATGGCACCATGTGGTCCACCGGGTACGCCCAGTCCGGGTTCAGCGGCCTCTTTCGCCTTCCCCCGCCCTACGGACCGCTCGAGACATGGACCAATGTCTACGACGAACTCACCGTCGTCCTGGCCCGGGCAGGCTCGTCGCTCGCCGGGACGTGATGACGAGTGGACGAAACCGTATGGCAGGGCTCCGACCGTCGGTTGCGGCCGGAGGTGATGTGGAGACAGTCCCGCTGGGCCATGGTAGAGGAGGGAAAGACGTTCGGCTGTGGATTGACAGGGACATCGGACCCTCGCGGTATACTCGTCTGCCAGTCACCGACGCCGGCGCTCGTTATGTCCGATCTCTACCAGTTAGGCCCCCTTCCCTCAGCCGAGCAAGCGCTTCGCGAACGGGAAGCCCACCTCGATCTCGCCCTCGACGCGGCCCGACTGGCCACGTGGGAGTGGTTCGTGCCCGAGGACCGCGTCGTCTGGTCGGACCGGATGTACGCCCTCTACGGATACGCTCCTGGCGAGGTCGAGCTGGGCTATGCGACGTGGTTCTCCCACATCCACCCGGACGACCGGGCCGGCGTCGAGCAGGCGCTCGCGCGCTCGATGGCCGGCGAGCCGACCTACGAGGTCGAGTTCCGGATCGTCCCCGCCGGCGGCGGCGAGCGCTGGGTCGAGGCGCGCGGCCGGTTCACCTACGACGGCGCCGGGGCGCCGCTCCACCTCACCGGCGTCGTCGCGGACGTGACCGAGCGCAAGCGGCAGGACCTCGCGCTGCGCGAGCAGGAGGAGGCCTTCGCGACCCTGAGCCAGCTCAATACCGCCCTCGCCGGCGAGCTCGACCTCACCGCCCTCGTGCAGCGCGCGACCGACGCCGCGACGACGCTGGCCGCCGCCCAGTTCGGGGCCTTCTTCTACAACGTCCACGACGCCGCCGGGGAGTCGTACGCGCTCTACGCGCTCTCGGGCGTGCCCCGCGAGGCGTTCGAGCGGTTCCCGATGCCGCGCATGACCGCCATCTTCGGCCCGACGTTCCGCGGCGAGGGCGTCCTCCGCTCGGACGACATCACGGCCGACCCGCGCTACGGCCACAACGCCCCCCACGCCGGGATGCCGGCCGGGCACCTGCCCGTCCGGAGCTACCTCGCCGTCCCCGTCGTCTCGCGCACGGGGGAGGTCCACGGCGGGCTCTTCTTCGGGCACGAGCGGCCGGGCGTCTTCACCGAACACGTCGAGCGGCTCGTGACCGGCGTCGCCGCGCAGGCCGCCGACGCCATCGACAACGCCCGGCTCTACGAGGCGGCCCAGCGCGAGATCGCGGACCGCAAGAAGGTCGAGGTGGCGCTGCTCGAGAGCGAGGGCCGC
Source organism: Rubricoccaceae bacterium (assembly GCA_031425425.1). Taxonomy (GTDB): domain Bacteria; phylum Bacteroidota; class Rhodothermia; order Rhodothermales; family Rubricoccaceae; genus DASVSE01. The sequence goes on along the minus strand of JANPJI010000777.1, from coordinate 9,181 downwards.
TTCCGCGCGATGAGCGACTCCGCGCCGGTGCTGATCTGGATGTCGGACGCGGCGGCCCGCCGCACGTACGTCAACCGCGAGTGGCTCCGCTTCACCGGGCGGACGCTCGACGAAGAACTCGGCGACGGCTGGGCCGAGGGCGTCCACCCCGACGATGCCCGCCGCTGCGCCGAGGTGTACACCTCCAGCTTCGAGCGCCGCGAGCCGTTCGAGACCGAGTACCGGCTCTGCTACACCGACAACCAGTACCGCTGGGTCGTCGACCGGGGCACGCCCCGGTTCGACCCCGAGGGCGCGTTCCTCGGCTACATCGGCTCGTGCTTCGACGTCCACGACCGGAAGCAGAGCGAGACGCGGGCCCAGTACCTCGCCGAGACGGGCACGCTCGTCGAGCAGGCCCTCGACTACGAGGCCACGCTCCAGCAGATCGCCCGGCTCGGCGTCCCCGGCTTCGCCGACTGGTGCGCGGTCGATCTTCTCGACCCGGACGGCGCCATCAACGCCATCGCCATCGCCCACGCCGACCCCGACAAGGTGCGCTGGGGGTGGGAGCTTCGGGCGAGCGACCCCGTTGACCCCGACGCCCCGACGGGTGCGCCCAACGTGATCCGGACGGGCCAACCCGAGCTGTACTCCCATATCTCCGACGATATGATCGTCGCGGCAGCCCGCGACGAGGATCACCTCCGGCTGATGCGCGAGATCGGGTTCAGCAGCGTCATCGTGGTCCCGATGCGCATCGGCGCCGAGGTCGGCGGGGCCCTGTCGTTCGTCAACACCGAGTCCGGCCGCCGCTTCGACGACGCGGACCTCGCGACGGCGGCCGAGATCGGCCGTCGGGCCGGGAATGCGATCGAGGTGGCCCGGCTCCACGAGGCGCTCGGGGAGCGGGAAGCGCGGTTCCGCCAGCTCGCCGAGGCGCTCCCGCAGATCGTGTACACCTCCGGCCCCGACGGCCGCGTGGACTACCTCAACCGCCGCTGGTTCGAGTACACCGGGCAGGCCCTCGACACGGACCCGGCCTCCGCCTCCGCGGGCGTCATCCATCCGGACGACGCGCCCGCCCTCACGGCCCGCTTCACGGTGGCGCATGCGTCGGCGCTGCCGTTCGAATCCGAACTCCGCATCCGCGGGGCCGACGGGGAGTACCGGTGGTTCCTCACCCGTCTCGTCCCCGTCATGGACGCCGACGGCGCCGCTGCGCGGTGGTTCGGGACCTCGACGGACATCCACGCCCAGAAAGCGGCCGAGGCCGAGCTGTCCCGGCGCGTCGGCGAGCGGACGGCCGAGCTCGAGCGGAGCAACCGCGAACTGGACCAGTTCGCCTACATCGCCAGCCACGACCTGAAGGGGCCGCTGCGCGGCATCGACAACCTCGCGCTGTGGATCGCCGAGGACGCCGCGGACGTGCTCCCGGACGAGTCCAAGCGCCACCTCGGCCTGCTGCGCGGGCGCGTCCAGCGTCTGGAGCAGCTTCTCGAAAGCCTGCTCGTGTACTCGCGTGCCGGGCGGACATCGGGAATGGCCGAGCCGGTCGACACAGCGGCCCTCCTCCGCGACGTCGTCGAGATGCTCAGCCTCCCGGCGGGATTTACGGTCGAGCCAGTCGGGCCGCTCCCGACCATCCAGACCTACCGCGCCCCGCTCGAACTCGTCTTCCGCAACCTGATCAGCAACGCCGCCAAGCACCACGGCGGGCCCGGCGGCCACGTCCGGGTATCCGCCCGGGAGGCCGGCGACTTCGCCGAGTTCACCGTGGCAGACGACGGGCCGGGGATCGCGCCCGAGTACCACGGCCGCGTGTTCGACCTCTTCCAGACCCTCCGCCCCCGCGACGACGTGGAGGGGAGCGGAATGGGGCTCGCCGTGGTGAGAAAGACGACAGAAAGCCTCGGCGGTGCGGTCCGGGTCGAATCCGCTCTCGGGTCCGGCGCCGCGTTTACCTTCACGTGGCCGCTCGCGGTATAGCGGCGTCTCCCTCCTCTGCGTCCGATGGAAGTCAACGGCGTCACGCTTCTGCTCATCGAGGACGACCACGTGGATGCTGAAGCCATCCAGCGTGCGTTCCGCCGCGAGATGATCGCGAACCCGTTCGTCGTCGTCCGCGACGGCGTCGAGGCCTTGGCCGCGCTTCGCGGCGAGCCCGGGGCGCCTGTGGTGCCGCGTCCGCTCATCGTCCTCCTCGACATCAACATGCCGCGGATGAACGGGATCGAGTTTCTCCGCGCGCTCCGGGCCGACCCCGTCCTGAGGCGGACCATCGTGTTCGTCCTCACGACGTCCGAGCGCGACGAGGACAAGATGGAGGCGTACAACGGGAACGTCGCCGGGTACATCATCAAGAACCGGGCGGGCGAGGACTTTCTCCGCGTGATCCAGCTGCTGCGGGCGTTCTGGCGGATCGTCGAGTTTCCTCCGGACGACGCCCCCGCTCCCGCCGTCTCGCCGTGAACACGCTCCACGATGTCCTCGTCGTCGACGACAACGAGTTGGACCGGGAGCTCGTCCGCCGTCTGCTCCCCATCGGGACGCCGGTCCGTGAAGCGGCCACCGCCGAGGAGGCCCGCGCGCACCTCGCGCATGCGGTCCCCGACCTCGTCCTGCTCGACAACCGGCTCCCGGACACCGACGGCGTCGACATCCTGCCGCTCTTCGCCGAGCGCCATGTCCCCGTCGTGATGCTCACGGAGGTCGGGGCGCCCGAGGTGATCGTCGTCGCGATGCAGCGCGGGGCGGAGGACTACATCGTCAAGGGCACCCTCACCCGCGAGGGGCTCGCCCGGGTCACCGGCCACGCCGTCGAGAAGGCCGCCCTCCGCCGGCGGCTCCGCGAGCAGCACGAGGCGCTGGTCGAGCAGGCGCGCGCGCTCGAGGCCAGCAACCGGGAGGTCCGCGCGCTCGCGGTCGCGCTCACGCTCGCCGAGCAGGCCGAGCGCGAGCGCATCGCCCACGTTCTCCACGACGACCTTCAGCAACAGCTCTTCGGGCTCTCGATGGTCCTCTCGCTCCTCCAGCGCACGCCCCACGGCCCAGATGTCGCGGCCCTCTTCAACCGGGCGACGGGGATCCTCGATGGCGCTGTCGAGATGACCCGGACGCTGGCGGCCGAGTTGAGTCCGTCCGTTCTCCACGCAGATCACCTCGCTGAGGTGCTGACCTGGGTAGCGGCTGAGAAGCGGGCCAGGTACGGGCTCGCCGTCGAGGTCGACGTCCAGGGCGATATCCGCGTCCGCGACCCGGCGCTCCGGATCCTGCTGTTCCAAGCCATCCGGGAGATCCTGTTCAACGTCGCCAAGCACTCGGGCACGATGTCCGCCCGAATCGTCGCCTACGCCGACGGTGGCTGCATCGTCGTTCGGGTCGAGGACGACGGGGCCGGGTTCGATACGGAGGCCGTCCAGGCTGTAGGCCTCGGCGGGTTCGGACTGTCTAGCGTTCGGGAGCGCCTCGACTTTGTCGGTGGGCGGTTCGAGGCCGAGTCCAAGCCGGGTAGAGGGACGCGCGTGACCCTCTCGTTCCCATCCGAGGAGCCCCCCCCGAATTAGAGTCCCTAACAAAACCGGTTCACGGCATCCCACGTGATCAGCGCGCACCCGAGCCGCACGAACGCTTCGTGGATGTCCGCCCGCCGCTCGTCGCGCACCTTCAGACGGCGGAAGCGGTTCAGCCACGCCAGTGTCCGTTCGACCGGTGCCGGCCCAGACGCTCCGACGACTCGACGCCCCGACGTGCGATCCGCACCTTGATCCGCCGCGTCGTCAGCGCCGACCGGCATCGCGGGTCGTCGTACCCCTTGTCGGCGTGCAGCTTCGCCGGGCGCTTGCGGGGGCGGCCGAGCCGGCCGCGAATCGGTGGGACCGCGTCGATCAGGTCGTCGAAGACCGTCGAGTCATGCACATTCGCCCCGCTCAGCACAAACGCGAGTGGCGTTCCGCGTCGGTCGACCACACCATGGCGCTTCGTACCCGGTTTGCCGCGATCCGTCGGATTCGGCCCGACGGCGCGGCTGATGTCGCGAGCCCCCTTTTTGCGGTCCCAGGTGCCGGGACCGCCTGCGCGTCAAGCGCGGCGCGCGACCAGTCGATCTGCCCGGCCTCGCCGAGGCGGTCGAGGAGCGTGTGGTGGAGCGCTGTCCAGACACCGGCCTCGTGCCACGCCTTGAGTCGCCGCCAGCAGGTCATGCCCGAGCCGCAGCCCATCTCGGTCGGGAGCATGGGCCAGGGGATGCCGCTTCGAAGCACGAAGAGGATGCCGGTGAGAACGCGGCGGTCGGGGATGCGGGGCCGCCCGCCACGTGGCTTCGGCGGCTCGGGCGGTAGCAGCGGCTCGATGACGGCCCAGAGGTCGTCAGAGAGGCTTGGGCATCCGGTGCGACGCCACAGCCGGCCGGGAGTTTTGTTAGGGACTCTCAGTCATCGTACCGCGCGAACGTGTCCGTGAGCAGCATCCGAGTCCCGATGAGCGTCCCTGGCGTTAGACCCGTCGCCGCCTCCGTATGGCCGTACCCGAAGCAGTCGGGGCTACATAAGTCGGGGCTGATCGCCTCGGAGGTGAGGGCGAGACGCCGTTCGTCGACCTCGAACCTGTAGATCGTCGACGGGGCGTACTGGATGTCCACACGGACAGAGTCGGCCCCCACGGTGACCCATGTCGTCCTGAAGACTCCGAGGGGGTACTCGGGGTACCGGACGTCCCCATCCTCCTCGAACGTCGTGCGCCTGAATTGGCTGTAGCTCCCGAACCCGCCGCCCCCGCGGATGGGTGTCTCCTCCCCGGCCGAGTAGGTCCTCAGGGCGTGCGTGAGGGACCCGCTGACCGTTACGGCAGAGCCGGTGCTCTGCTCGACCATCCGGATCCGAGCGACCTCGACCCCTCGGTCTGTGAGCATCACCGGGGCGTCCCCGTCGAAGTCGACGAGCTCGAACACGCGCTGGTGGGGGCCGGCTCCCGGGACAAAGAGGACGAGGGCGCCCGTACCGTTGACGGACAGGGAGAGGGATGCCCTGGGGACGCCGACCAGGGCCGGGTCCACGTCCGTCAATCCGACGAAGGCCTCCGTGGGGCCGAGGAGCGGGTCCAGACTCCGACCGGTTACGTACCTGAACGAGAGGCTGAACGCCCCGGAGACGGTGATCGCCCCGGTGCCCGGCTGTACGAGGTCGATCGCGGTCTGGGTCTCTGTGACGACCCCGTACATGGTCGCACTCTGGCCGACGGGGTCCCAGGTCCCGGCGATCCCGACCGAATCGGACCCGTAGTCACAGCCGGCGAGCGCGACGAGCCCAAGAAGCAGGACGAGGAGCTGCGCGAGGCGAACGGGGGCGGTCCGCGGCGGGTAGGTCGTGGAGGCAGTCACTCGTAGCCGACGGTGATCTCGGTGGTCATCGTGAGCCCACCGCCTTCAGCGGGCTCGACGAACACGAAGACGGCTGCGTCCCCGGTCACCTGCTGCATGGCCGTGCGGGTCTCGGGGCCGGACGACGAGATGTACGCCTCGGCGTGAGCCGCGTCCTCCCCGAAACACGCCAGCATGGCCTGGCCGATCGTGCCGGTGAACGCGAGGGCTGCGGCTTCCCAGTCCTCGACGGTCGTCGCAATCGCGAGTCCGGACGGACGGATGGTCAGGGAGGCTCCGAACGTCTCGCCGGACTCCATGAAGTCGACCAAGATGTCCGGGTTGTCCTCCGGGGCGATCGGGAGGCCTACGGCGCCGAACGTGGCGAAGTACTGGGTCCGATAGGTCTCGTCCCCGGTGAACGCGAGGCGGCCCTGGGTATCGGCGGCCCGGAAGGCCGCGAGGGCGTCGCAGGGGGGCGCGTCCGGGGTGGTCCAGGGGGATGGCCCGTCGGACGTCTGGGCGCCCGCAGGAGCGACGACGGCGAAGGCCGCAAGGAGGACGAGCGTGCGCATGGCGGTGCGGTCTAGAGCGGTAGAGGGGCGGTCTGCGGCGGGTACGTGCTGCGAGCGGTCACGGCTGGACCACCGGCTCACACCCCACCAGATCGACCGTGAACGTCACGACGAAGAGCCGCCACGAGTCGCCGGCGCGGACGAGCTGGAACGCGTCCGTGCCGCAGTGGCTGAACTGGTCTCCGAGGTAGAAGTCGTACCGGGCCCAGACCGTGGCGAGCGAGCCGTCGACCTCGACGCGCGGCGTCTCCAGGAAGCGCTCGCGCCAGGGCCCCCCGCCCTGCCCCACGCTCCGGACCCACTCCCGAATGTCACCGTCCTGCACCTGAGCGGTCCCGTCGGGACCGATGGCGACGAGGACGGCATCGGGGTGGAGGACGTCGAGGAGCGCTGTGGTGTCGCGGGCGGCCATGGCATCGAAGAACCGCTGGGCCGTCTCGGCGACCGCCTGAGCCGACGAGTCCGGTACGACCGTCTGGGCTCGGACCGGCGAGGGAGCGACGATCAGGCTTGCGAGAAGGGCTGTCGCGAGAATGACGAGGCGCATGGGCGTGTAGGCGGTGCTGGCGGTCAGTCGGTTCAGCGCGCGATCATCGTGATCCTGAACGAGACGGGGAGGGTGAAGTCGACGGCGACGGGCTGGCCCTGCCGTTTGGCCGGGGTGAACACCGCCCGAGAGACGGCCTCGACAGCGGCACGGTCGAGCCCCGGACTGACGGAGCGACTGATTGCGATGTCCGACGGCCTCCCGTCGATACCGACGACGAACGTGACGGTGACGGTGCCCTCGACTCCGGCCCGGCGCTCGAAGTCGGGGTACACGACGCGGCGCTGCAACCCTTCGATCCCACCGACGAGTCGAGGCGGCTCTTCGAAGGGGACCTGCGCGGGTCCGCTACAGCCAGCCAACCACACGACGAGTGACAGGACGTAGAGATGACGCATGGTCGCGCGGCGGGACGGGTATGCGGTGCTGGCGGTCATTCGTAGCTCAGGCGAGCATCGGGGGCCGCCTCCTTGAGGATCGTCACGAGCGTCCCGAAAGCGATGCCGGGACGGCCACCAACCCACGCCGCCCGCTCCAGCGCGCCGTGTGCCGCTCGGTACGGCAGGGGCACCTGGCCTGCCCGAACACGCCCCCACTCGCCGCGGAGCCTGGCGACGCTCCCTCCAGGCTCCGGCTCGACGGAGACGTCGGCGAAGACGAACGTCCCGCGGCCGGCGTCGATCGGACCGGCCATGTATGACTGGCGGATCCGGTCCCCATCCACGAGCACCAGGGCGCGGGGGCGGACGCTGCGCTGAGCGAAGGTCTCGTTCAAGACAGAGAGGAGGGAATCTGCGGGGAGCGCGCTGCGGAGGTGGATGACCGTGGCCGCGCGGGGGATCGCCGCGGCGAGGTCGGGGGCGAGTGTGCTCGCTGCCGAGACGCACCCGCCCAGCAGTACGGCGAGGGCGGCTACAACGAGCGCGGTCCACGGCAGATTGGCAATGCGGGTGGTCACGGGGCGAGGATCAGAGTCGTGCAATCGAGCTCGAGCCCTCGGCTACAGACCGTTCCCGTGATCCGGACGACGCCATCGGGGCCGGCAGCCGCCTCGGCGTCGTAGTCGATCCGAAGCCCGGTGTCGGCCGTGAACGTGAGGGCGAGGTCGCGGCCGACGTGGCGACCGGCGACGGTGTAAGGGACGGCTCGTCCCCCGGTGTCGAGGGCGAAGGTGCCGGAGACGGTCCCGTTGGCGGTCTCCCGTGCGACGAGGCGGACGTCGGCGTCGAACTGGGCGGCGTTGATGTTGCCGTCGTAGGTGCCGGTGATGTCGACCCGGTCGGTCGGGGCTGCGGGGTCGCATCCGGCAGCGAGGGCCGCAAGGGCGGCCCCGAGGAGCACCGTCCGCAACGGATGGGCAGTGCGGGCAGTCATGGAGTAGTGGTGGCCGCGGCGATCGGGGCGCCGCCGGGTGGCTCCGGTGCGGGCTGGTCGCAGGAGTTGCAGGAGCCGCAGAAGAACAGCGCCGCAAAGACGGCGACGCAGACCTGGAGGGCCGGGAACCGCGGGTCGGAGGCGGGGCGGGTGGTCACGGTCGGTTGTGGAGCGAGTGCCGGATGATGTGGACATCCTCGGCGATCCGGCCGAGGACCCAGAACAGGACGGCCGAGGCCGCGGCCGAGAGGGCCCCGCCGAGCCCGAGGAGCGAGTTGTCGGGCGACCCGCCGTTTAGGGCGTCCGCGAGGAGGAGCGCCGCCGCGATGGCGGAGACGATGGTGAGGTCGAAGACGTTGTACCCGAGCGCGTTGATGAACGGCAGGATGAGGGCGTTCTTGGTCGCCTCCTCGGTCTGGACGTGGGCGAGCTGGGTCTCGATCCGAGCGGAGAGGGCTTGAAGGGCGTCGATGAGGTCCACGCAGAAGGTGCGCGCGTGTAGAGACGGAGACGTGCGGGGAAGCATAGCCTAACTCCGCCACGCCAATAATGCCTTCCCGTCTCTACTCGCTCCAGTACACAGCCCAGCTACGAGAGCGCAACTCGGATCTGGTCGGCGTACACGTCGCTCGCCACCGAGCAGTACCTCATCGTTGTCGTGACGTCGGCGTGCCCGGCGAACCGCTGCACGACGGGCACGGGGACGCCCTGCTCGATGAGCCGCGTGATGCACGAGTGCCGCAGGACGTGCGGCGTGAGCGCGGGCACCCCAGCGCGACGTGCGAACCGAGCGACCACGTCGGAGCACGTGTGGGGCGCGACGGGCTGACCCGCCGCCTCGATCACGAGCCCGGTCGCGCACGGCCGCTCCCTGCGTAGCCTAACGAGAAGGTCAGTCGCCTTCGCCGAGAGGGGGATGCGGCGTTCCCGCCCCGACTTCGTCGTGAACGCCTCGGTGCACGCGACCGTGAGGTGACCGGCGCCGAGGTCCACGTGGTCCCACCGGAGGTTGAGCAGCTCGTTCCGGCGCATCGCCGTCTCGGCGCCGAGCCGGATGAAGGGCGCGGCCCACGCGCTCGACCGACGGGCGCCGTCGCGACAGTGCGTCTCGGCGTACACCGCGACCCGCTCGATCTCCTCCATCCGAAGCGCCTTGGCGAAGTGGCGGGGCACGCGCTCCAGGCGGACGGCCTCGGTCGGGTCGGCCCCGACGAGCTTCTCAGTGACGCAGTAGCGGAAGAAGGTCCTGAGGTGCTGGACGTAGTTCGCCCTCGTGACGGGCTTGATCGTGAGCGTCGCGAGCCAGGCCTCGATGTCGGGCGCCGTGACGACAGCCGCCGGCACGTCCGG
>JANPJI010000776.1:0-5216 GCA_031425425.1 Rubricoccaceae bacterium | reverse complement strand
CGGGCGAGCCCCGGAGCCGAGCCCGACGGCGTCGTGCGCGTGCGCCAGGACCGCGCCGCGCACACGACGATGGACTGGGAGGTGTACCCGCCCGGCCTCACCGAGGCGCTGCTGTGGGTGACAGAGCGCTACGGCACGATTCCGCTGTACGTCACCGAGAACGGGTCCGCCTTCTACGACCCGCCGACGACCACCGACGGACGCGTCGACGACCCGCTCCGCGTCGACTACCTCCATCGCCACCTCGCGGCCGTCGCGGACGCCGTCGAGCGCGGCGCGGACGTGCGCGGCTACTTCGCGTGGTCGCTGATGGACAACTTCGAGTGGGCGGCGGGCTATGCGCAGCGCTTCGGGCTCGTCCATGTAGACTACGAGACGCAGGTGCGCACCCCGAAGGCCAGCGCCCGCGCCTACGCCGAGGCGATCCGCTCGCACGGTGCCGCCCTCTAAACTGTCGCCCCGCTATGTTCGCCCTCCGCCCCCTCGCTGCGCTCGCCCTCGTCCTCGCCCCGCTCGCCGCTCATGCGCAGAGTCCTTCTTCGGCCGACTCGGCCGACGTCGCCTCCATTGACGGCGTGATCGGCGCGCTCTACGCCACCATCAGCGGACCCGCCGGGCAGCCGCGGCAGTGGGACCGGTTCTTCAGCCTGATGCACCCGGACGCACGCCTCGTGCCGACCGGCTGCCCGGCCGACGGCCCCTGCCGCCTCCGCGTGTGGACGCCCGAGGAGTACCGCGCCGCCGCCGACTCCTTTCTCGTCGCCGAGGGGTTCCACGAGCGCGAGCTCACGCGGAGGACGGAGCGGTACGGGACCGTCGCCCACGCGTTCAGCTCCTACGCGAGCTTCCGGCGGGGGGAGGCGGCCCCGTTCGCGCGGGGGATCAACTCGATCCAGCTCTTCCACGACGGCCAGCGCTGGTGGGTGCTCAGCGTCTACTGGGATTCCGAGCGCCCCGGCAACCCGCTCCCCGCCGATTTCGAGGGGAACTGAGCGGAACGCCCGCTGCGGTGCCTCCCGCTGCGACCGGTTGGCGCTCGACCGCAGGGGGACGCGAGCGTCGGGAGCCGGCGTGGCCTCCGTGGCTACGCCGCGCCGAGGGCGACGACGACGCGGTGCCGGCCGCCGTCGCGGGTGAGCGGGACACGGGCGACGCCGCCCTCCACCGGGACGGCCGCGCCGTCGAGTGTGGCCCGAGCGACGCCCAGACCGACGCCCGCCGCGTTGTCGATCGCGATGTCGTAGACGCTTCCACAGCCGGGGAGGCGGTACGTGAGGGAGGCGCGCGGCCACTCGGGAGGGACGCACGGGGCGAGCGTGAGCACGTCCCCGCCGTCAAGGCCGAGGCCGAGGACGGACTCGACGAGCGTGCGCCACATCCACCCGGCCGAGCCCGTGTACCACGTCCACCCGCCGCGCCCGACGTGCGGGGCTTCGCCGTAGACGTCCGCCGCGACGACGTACGGCTCGGTCTTGTACCGTTCGGCGTCGGCTTCGGTGCGCGTCCGCGAGACGGGGCTGAGCATCGTCAGCAGCCGCCCGGCGCGGTCGGCGCGTCCGGCCTCGGCGAGGGCGCGCACGAGCCACAGCACGCCGTGCGTGTACTGCCCGCCGTTCTCGCGCACGCCCGGCACGTAGCCCTTGATGTAGCCCGGGTCGTGCGGCGTGCGGTCGAAGGCCGGCGTGAGCAGCCGGATCAGCCCGGCGTCCTCGTCCACGAGGTGCGCCTCGGCGGCGTCGAGCGCACGCGCGGCGCGCTCCGGCGGGGCGACGCCCGAGAGGGCGGACCACGCCTGCGCGATGGCGTCGATGCGGCACTCGTCGCCCTGGGCGGTCCCGAGCGGCGTGCCGTCGTCGTAGTAGGCCCGGCGGTACCAGCCGCCGTCCCAGCCCGGCCCGTTGAGCGCCTCGGTGAGCGCGGCGAGGTGCGCGCGGTACGTCGCGGCGCGGGCGTCGTCGCCGCGGGCGTCGCTCACCGGGACGAAGCGGCGCAGGATGTCGGCGAGGAAGAATCCCATCCAGACGCTCTCGCCGCGGCCCTCGCGGCCGACGCGGTTCATGCCGTCGTTCCAGTCGCCGGTGCCCATCAGCGGCAGGCCGTGGTCGCCGGTTGCGAGCGAGCGGTCGATGGCGCGGACGCAGTGCTCATAGAGCGTCCCGTCCGTGCCCGAGTCCTCGGGCGTGAGAAAGCGCTCGTCCTCGCCGTCGTCCAGCAGCGGGGCCGAGAGGAACGGCGCGCGGGCGTCCCAGATGCCGGCGTCGCCGGTCGTCCGGACGTAGCCGGTCGCGGCGAACGGGAGCCACAGCAGGTCGTCGGCGAAGCGCGTGCGGATGCCGCCGATGCCGGGGTGCCACCAGTGGAGCACGTCGCCCTCGGCGAACTGGTTGGCGGCGTGGAGCAGGATCTGCGCGCGGAGCCACTCGGGGCGCGTGTAGACGAGCGCCGTCGCGTCCTGGAGCTGGTCGCGGAAGCCGACCGCGCCGCCGGACTGGTAGAACGCGGACCGCCCCCACATCCGGCAGGCAACGTCCTGGTACAGAAGCCAGCCGTTGGCGACGAGGTCGAGGGCCGGCTCGGGCGTCTCGACGCGGACGGCTCCGAGAAGGTCGGTCCAGAACGCCCGGGCCGCGTCGAGGGCCGCGTCGGCCCAGCCGGGCGCGGTGGTGCGGGCGACGAGGGCGTCGGTCTCGGCCGCGTCGCGGCCCTCGCCGAGCAGGAACGTCACCGTGCGCGTCTCGCCCGGCGCGAGCGCGATCTCGGCGCGGAGCGTGAAGGCGGGCTCCGCTCCGTCCGGAGCGACATCGTCCAGATCGGGCAGGCCGGCCGTATCGAGCGCCCGCGGCGCGGCCATCGACCCGTGCGGACCGAGGAACGCGGCGCGGTCCGCACTCGCCCCGGCGACAGGGGCTCCGGCGAGCACTGCAAAGGCCACCGCATCGGCGAAGGGCGCGGCGTCCGGGTTCGTCGCGCGGAGCGCGTGCCCGTCCCACACCACCCGCACGGTCGGGGCGGACGCTTCGGCGCAGTCGCCGAGAACGAGGCGCGCGTGGAACACGGCCGACAGCCGCCGCGCGCGCGCCGAGCGATTCTCGACGCGCAGGCGGACGACCTTCACCGGGTCCTCGGTCGGCACGAACAGCGTCGTCTCGCACGCCAGCCCGGCCGTCTCGACGAGGCTCGTCGCAGACCCGAACCCGTAGCGGACCTCGTAGTCGGCGGGCGCAGGCGTGGGGCCGGGGAAGGCGGACCACAGCGCGCCCGAGTCGTCGTCGCGGAGCCAGAGCGCCTCGCCGGGCGGGTCTGAGACGGGGTCGTTGGACCACGGCGTGATCCGGTGCTCGCGGCTGTTGGCGCCCCACGTCGGACCGGATCCGCGCTCGGTGACGACAAACCCGAGGCGGCGGTTGGCGACGACGTGGCTCCACGGCAGCGGCGGCAGGCGGTGCGCGCCGTCGGCCCCACAGGCGACGCGGACGACGTACTCGGTGGCGTCGGCCGAGAAACCGCCGAAGCCGTTGTCCGCCTGGAGCGCCTCGGGCGTGCGGTCCGGCGGCGCGCTGCCGTTGTGGAACGCCGCGGCGGACCGAGGCGACGCGGGCGGCGTGGCGGGGACGGGCCGGGGCGTGTACGTCGTGGCGGGGAGAAAGTCGGCGGGCAGGCCGAGGGCGGCGAGGCGCTCGCGGGCCGCGGCCTCGTCGTGCACGGCGACGCCGTAGAGCAGCGGGACGGCGTCCGTCTCCACCGAGGCGGTCGCCGTGGGGTTCGGGCCGTCGTCTGGGGCGGGGCCGGCGAGGCGGTCGACGAGCGCGAGCGCGGCGTCGCGGGTCTCGCCGGCGACGAGCCAGAACGGGAGCACGGCGCGGCGTCCGGGCGGAACCGCGAGCACCGTCCGCAGCGCGAGGCACGGGTCGAGGACCGGGCCGACGGTGCCCGAGAGCGCCCCGGTGGTGTCGAGCGCGAGCGGCGCGCGGGCGTCGCGGCCGCGGCCGAGAAAGCGGAGGCGGTCCGTCTCATGCTCGACAGCCGCGCCTGCGTCGCTGACGGAACCCTCGAACGCGAGCGCGAGGACGGGCGCGGCCTCGTCGGGGCTGCGCGGGCGGCGGCGGGCCAGCAGGACGGGCCTCTCCCCCACCCGCTCGGTCTCGATGAACAGCTTCGAGAACGCCGGGTGCGCGAGGTCGCCCGCGCGCGTCGCGAGGACGACCTCCGCGTAGACCGTCACCTCGATCCGCCGCGGCCGGTCCGAAGCGTTGACGATCTCCAGATTCCGGAACTCGGCCGCGGCGTCGGGCTCGACGGACACCTCCATCGTCGTCTCGATGCCGTCGTCCTCGCGGCGGAAGACGACGTCGCACCCGGATTCGAGGCGGACGTCGTAGCGGTCGGGCGCGGTCCACGTCGGGGCCATGCCGGCGGACCACACCGCGCCGCTGTCGAGGTCGCGGAGGTACACGAACACGCCGTCGGCATCCGCCGTCCGGTCGCCTGCCCACCGCGTGAGCGCGCGGCCGTCTGCTGCAAAGAAGCCCGTCCCGGCAGCATTGACGAGGGCCGCGGCGCGGCCGTTGCCGAGCAGCCACCCGCGCGGCGTCACGCCGTCGTGGAGGTCGCCCGCAGCGGTGTCGGCGGTGGCGGGAGTGTCGAGGGCGAAGCTGGAGCGGGTCACCGGAGAAGGCGGGTCAGTAGGAAAAGACGAGTCGGGCCGGCAGCGCGCGCACGACGACGGAGCGGCCGTCGAGGCGCGCCGGCTGGCCGTCGAGGGTCGCGCGAGCGGGGCGGGCACCGACCCCCGCAGGGGAAGGCGCAGCCCACGGGGCGTGGACGACGATCCCGCCGGGCGGCACGCGCAGGCCGGCCGCGATCTCGACGACGACGGTGTCGCCCTCACGGCGGAGCGTGTACGTCAGCGGCCCCTCGTGCGTGCGGAGACCGGCGACGCCGACGGGCACGCCCTCGCCGAGCCACGCGAGCGGGACGCCGGCCCCGAGCACGAGGCGCTCGCCCGCCGCCGTCCGGTCGTCGTAGGCGAACAGGTCCGCAACGGCACGCAGGAAGTCGCTGCCGACCCACCCGTGCGGGATATCGCCCAGGAACCGCGGCCGGAGGACGTCGCGCCCGACGACCTCGGAGAAGGCGTGCCACGCCTCGGGCCGGCGGTGCGAGAGGAACCAGCGCGCCGCCTCGTGCGCGCGCTCGGGCTGCCCCAAACGGACGAG
>JANPJI010000775.1:0-1818 GCA_031425425.1 Rubricoccaceae bacterium | reverse complement strand
CTGGACCCGCTCGAAGACGACGACTTCGCCGTCAACCGGCAGGACCAGTTCCGCGAGCTCGTGAGCACGATGCGCGTCGCGACGTACGGCGTCGGACTGTTCCTGACCGCCCTTTCCCTCCTCGTCGGCGGGATCGGCGTGATGAACGTGATGTTCGTCAGCGTGAAGGAGCGGACGCGCGAGATCGGGGTCCGCAAGGCGCTCGGCGCCACGCGTCGGGCGATCCTGCTCCAGTTTCTCATCGAGGCGGTCCTGATCTGCTGCCTCGGCGGCCTCATCGGCGTCTCGCTCGCGGCGCTCGTGGCCCTCGCCATCGACCAGGTGTTCACGGCCGAGCTGTCGGTCGGGACGGTGGCGCTGGCGTTCCTCATCTGCGGCGTCGTCGGCGTGGCCTTCGGGCTCGTCCCGGCCTGGCAGGCGGCGAGGGCACGGCCCATCGACGCGCTGAGATACGAGTAGGAAACGGGCATCGGCCAACGGCCATCGGGGAAAGGCAGCCCGGTCGCACGCTCGCTCGGCCCTTCCCTGTCCCCCCGATGGCCGTTCCCCGTTCCCCGTCCCCCTGATGCTCGAAACCATCCGCATGGCCTTCCAGGCGCTCCGCGGCAATGCGCTGCGGAGCGCGCTGACGCTCGTCGGAATGGCGATCGGCGTGTTCTCGGTCGTCGCCTCGGTGACGGCCGTGGCCGTGCTGGAGGCGACGCTCGTCGACAGCCTCGCGGCGATGGGCTCGCAGACGATCACGTTCTCTCGGTATACCAAGAACGGCCCGCCGGCCGAGGACGAGGACGAGCGCCCGACGCTCACGCTCGCCCAGGCGGACGCGCTCGCGGAGCGGACCGGGCTCCCGGTCAGCCCGTCCATCACGCAGTGGGGCGTCGAGGTCCGCACGGAGGGCGAGTCGACGGACCCCGACGTGTCGCTCGACGGGACGGACGACGCGTATGCGGCCAACCACGGGCTCGACGTGACCGAGGGCCGGTTTCTCGACGCCGAGGACGTCCGCTCGGCGCGGGCCGTGGCCGTGCTCGGCTCGACGGTCCGCGAGGACCTGTTCGGCGGCCGCGACGCCGTCGGCCGCGAGGTCCGCATCGACGGGCGGCGCTACACGGTCGTCGGCGTGCTGGCGCCCGAGAGCGGCGGGTTCGGGCTCATCGACCCGAACAAGCGCGTCGTGGCTCCCGTGAGCCGCGTCGTGAGCGCGTACGGGCTGGCGAACGACGACGTCGAGATCGACGTGCGCGCCGCCGGCCCCGCTCTGCTGGCGTCCACGCGCGACCGGGCGACGGGCGCGCTCCGGGCCGTGCGGCAGCTCGCGCCCGAGGCCGACAACGACTTCGGCGTGACGAGCGGGGCCGACGCGGCGGAGGGGCTCAAGAGCTTTACCCGCGCGCTCGCGCTCGGCGGGGCCGGCGTGGGCCTGATCGCTCTCCTCGCGGCGGGGGTGGGCGTGATGAACATCATGCTCGTGAGCGTGACCGAGCGGACGCGCGAGATCGGCATCCGCAAGGCGCTCGGGGCCACGCGCGGCGACATCCGGCGGCAGTTCCTCATCGAGGCGCTCGTGCTGTGCCAGATCGGCGGGCTCGTGGGCGTCGGCCTGGGCGTGCTCGGCGGCAACGTGGCCGCGGCCCTGCTCGACATCGCGCACGGGTTCCAGTGGGTCTGGGCGCTCGGCGCGCTCGGCGGCGTCGCGGTCGTCGCGCTCACGTTCGGGGTCGTCCCGGCCGTGCAGGCCGCGCGCCTGCGGCCGATCGACGCGCTGCGGTCTGAGTGAGGAGAGTTTGGAGAAAAGGAGTTTGGAGAGAGACGCCTTCG
>JANPJI010000774.1:0-2727 GCA_031425425.1 Rubricoccaceae bacterium | reverse complement strand
GCCGCTTCGCCGAGCTAGTGCGGGAGCAGAGACCGCCGCGCGGAGGCGATCGTATTCGCCATGAGCATGGCGATCGTCATCGGGCCGACGCCGCCGGGCACGGGCGTGATCGCGCCCGCGACTGCCTCGACGGCCTCGAAGTCGACGTCGCCGTCGAGGCGGTAGCCGCGCTCGCGCGAGTCGTCGTCGACGCGGTTGATGCCGACGTCGATCACGGCGGCACCGGGGCGGACCATGTCGGCGGTCACGAAGCCGGCGCGGCCGATGGCGGCGACGAGGATGTCGGCCTGCCGCGTGACGGCGGGGAGGTCGCGGGTCCGGCTGTGGCAGACCGTCACGGTGGCGTCGATGCCCTTGCCGAGGAGCAGCCCGGCCATGGGCTTGCCCACGATGTCGCTGCGGCCTACGACGACCGCGTGCGCCCCGGCCGTCTCGACCCCGCTCCGGCGTAGCATCTCGACGATGCCGGCCGGTGTGCACGGCGCGAGGGCGTCCTCGCCGAGCCACAGCCGCCCGACGTTCTCGGGGTGGAATCCGTCGACGTCCTTGCCCGGGTCCACGGCGCGTACGACGGCCTGCGTATCGATGTGGGCGGGAAGGGGGAGCTGGACGAGAATTCCATCGACCGCCGCGTCGCGGTTGAGCGTGGCGATGAGCGCGAGGAGGTCGGCCTGCGAGATCGAGTCCGGGTGCCGGAGCGTCACGGCGTCGATGCCCGCTGCACCCGCCGCAGCTTCTTTGGCGCGGACGTACGACTGCGACGCGGGGTGCTCGCCGACGAGGACGACGCGCAGGCCGGGCGCGCGGCCGGTCCGCTCCCGGAACGCGGCCACGCCTCGTGCGACGTCCGCGCGGACATCGGCGGCGAGGGCGGTTCCGTCGAGAATCCGGGCCATCGGCAGCGGGGAAGGAAGCACAGAAGCTAGCGAGTGCCCGGTTGCGGCGTCTAGCTTCCGGCATGCCCGAGACCGACGTTCCGCCCGCTGCGCCAGAGGAGGCGCTCGCCGCGCTCCGCGCGACGTGGGGCTTCGAGGCGTTCCGCGCGGGGCAGGCGGAGACGGTCGCGGCCGTCCTCTCGGGCCGCGACGCACTCGCCGTTCTCCCCACCGGAGGCGGCAAGTCGCTCACGTATCAGGTGCCGGCCGTGCTCGGCGCGGCGCGGCGCGCGGTCGTCCTCGTGGTGTCGCCGCTGCTGGCGCTCATGCGCGACCAGGTGGACGCGCTCGCGCGCCGCGGCGTCCCGGCTGCGATGGCGCACTCCGGGCTGTCGCCGCGCGACGCGGACCAGCTGTGGACCGACGCCGAGTTCGGGCGCTACCGGCTCGTCTACGTCACGCCCGAGCGCCTCCAGACCGACCTCTTCCGTGCCCGCGCGCCGCGCCTGCCTGTCGTGCTGTTGGCCGTGGACGAGGCGCACTGCATCTCGGAATGGGGCCACGACTTCCGCCCGGCCTACCGGCGCATCGTCGAGGCGCGCACGCTCCTCACCGACGCCGGGGGCGCACCGGCCCCGTTTCTCGCCGTCACGGCCACGGCCACGCCAGACGTCCGCCGCGACATCGTCGAGCAGCTCGGCCTCCGCGATCCGCTCGTCGTCGTGCGGGGCTTCGACCGGCCCAACCTCGTCTGGTCGGTCACGCAGACCGAGGAGAAGGAGCGCGTCGCCTCGGACCTGCTCCGCGGCGCGGGTGGGTCGGGGCTCGTCTACGCAGGGACGCGGAAGGGGACCGAGGCGTGGGCGCAGCGCCTCGTGCGGGCCGGCATCCGAGCGGAGGCGTACCATGCCGGGTTGCCGGCCGCGACGCGCGAGGCGGTCCAGGCGCGGTGGCTCGCCGGCCGGACGCCCGTCCTCGCCGCGACGAGCGCCTTCGGGATGGGCATCGACAAGCCCGACGTGCGCGCGGTCGTCCACGTCGCCCTCCCACCGACGCTTGAGGCGTACTACCAGGAGGCCGGCCGCGGTGGCCGCGACGGGCTCCCGGCGCAGGCCGCGCTCCTCGTCGCGCCGGACGACGACCGCGTGCCGCGGACGATGGCCGAGACGGGCCACCCGACCGCGCCCGACGTGCAGGCCGTCTACCAGGCCGCGAGCAGCCTCGCCCAACTCGCCGTCGGCAGCGAGCCGCAGGGGCCGGTGACCGTCGCCCTCGCCCGCGTGGCGGACGTCGCCGCGCTTCCGCTGCCGACCGTGCGGGCCGCCGTCGCGCGTCTCGCCGAGGCGGGTGTGTGGAGCGCCTCCGAGGCCGAGGCGACCCTCGTTCGCGTCGCCGACGGTCCAGGCGCCCTGCGGCGGTTCGCGTCCGAGGTCACGCCCGGCGTCGCCGCGTTCGTCGATGCACTCCTACGCGCGCTCCCCGCCGACGCATTCGGCACGTGGGTGCCGCTCCCAATGACGGCGCTCGCGAAACGCTCCGGCCTTCCCGAAGCGCGTGTGCTCGCCGGTCTGGCGTTCCTCGCCGAACGCGGCCTCCTGGCCGTTCAGGACGCCGGTCCGGGCACGCTGCGGCTCACGTATGCCGGGGCGCGGACCGCCACGGCCTCCGTCGATGCGCTCGCGCTCGGCCGAGCGCGGAGGCGCGCGCTCGCGCGCCTCGGGAAGGCCGGACCGCTTCGCGAGCGCCGTCACCGGGAGCGGCACCCACGTGCCGAACGCGTCGGCGGGGAGCGCGCGCAGGAGCGCGTCGACGAACGCCGCGACGCCGGGCGCGGCGTCGCGGGCGAAGTGGC
>JANPJI010000773.1:0-3182 GCA_031425425.1 Rubricoccaceae bacterium | reverse complement strand
ACGCGCCCAAATTCACCGACCAGTCGACGGAAGCCCAGATCCTCGTCACCGGCATCAAGGTGGTCGACCTGCTGGCGCCCTATGCCAAGGGCGGCAAGATCGGCCTCTTCGGCGGCGCCGGCGTCGGCAAGACCGTGCTGATCCAGGAACTGATCAACAATATCGCGAAGGCCCATGGCGGCTATTCGGTGTTCGCCGGCGTCGGCGAGCGCACCCGCGAAGGCAACGACCTCTATCACGAGATGATCGAGTCGGGCGTGAACAAGCATGGCGGGGGCGAGGGCTCCAAATGCGCCTTCGTGTTCGGCCAGATGAACGAACCGCCGGGCGCGCGCGCCCGCGTCGGCCTCACCGGCCTCACGGTCGCGGAGTATTTCCGCGACGAGGGCATGGACGTGCTGTTCTTCGTCGACAACATCTTCCGCTTCACCCAGGCCGGCTCGGAAGTCTCCGCGCTGCTCGGCCGCATCCCCTCGGCGGTGGGCTACCAGCCCACGCTCGCCACCGACATGGGCGCGATGCAGGAGCGCATCACCACCACCAACCAGGGCTCGATCACCTCGGTGCAGGCGATCTACGTGCCAGCCGACGATTTGACCGACCCCGCGCCCGCCACCGCGTTCGCCCATCTCGACGCGACCACGGTGCTCTCGCGCCGGATCTCCGAGCTCGGGATCTACCCGGCCGTGGACCCGCTCGACTCGACCAGCCGCATCCTCTCGGCCGACGTCGTCGGCGAGGAGCACTACAAGGTGGCCCAGGACACGAAGGAGCTCCTCCAGCGCAACAAGGAGCTCCAGGACATCATCGCGATCCTCGGCATGGACGAGCTCTCGGACGAGGACAAGCTCGTCGTCCAGCGCGCGCGCCGCGTGCAGCGCTTCATGAGCCAGCCGTTCTTCGTCGCCGCCCAGTTCACCGGCGCCGAGGGCAAGTACGTCAAGATCGAGGACACCGTCCGCGGCTTCAAGATGATCCTCGACGGCGAGGTGGACCAGTACCCCGAGTCCGCGTTCCTGTACAAGGGCACGATCGAGGAGGTCATCGAGGCCGGCGAGAAGATGCTCGCCTCGGCCGCGGCGTAGTTGCTGACGGGATGCGGGATGCGGGATAGGGGATGGGCCGACCACCTCCGAGCCGGGTCTGCTCATCCCATATCCCATATCCCACATGGCGTCCCAGTCCCTCCTCGTCGAAATCGTCTCGCCCGACCGCGCCGCGTACCGCGGCGAGGCGCTGCGCTTCCGCGCGCCCGGCACCGAGGGGGCGTTCGAAGTCCTCCGCGGGCACGCCCCGATGCTCGCCGCGACGGGGGTCGGCACCGTCACGGTCACGACGACGGCCGGCGAGCGCGTCTCGTTCACGACGTCGGGCGGCTTCGTCGAGGTCCTCGACGACCACGTGATCATGCTCGCCGACACGGCCGAGCCGGTCTCCGGCATCGACGTCGCGCGGGCGAAGGCGGCCGAGGCGGGCGCGCGCGAGCGCCTCGCGAGCGTGCAGAGCCCCGAGGAGCGCGCTGCGGCGCAGGCGGAGCTGGACCGCGCCCGCAACCGCCTCCGCGCCTCGATGGGCACCGTGTAGGACCCCATCTGACCGGAGCGTATCTTGCGCATTCGGGTCGAGCGCTTCCAGGACCGCCCTCCAGGTTGTGCTCCCCGACGCGCCGCTTCGGCGGCGCAGAGCGTCCGAGGGCCCGCCCCCTCGGGCGCTCGCTTGTTTGCGCCTCGCCGGGCTCGCCGTGACACAATCGGGACACGTCGGCGACGCCTCGGCGGTACAGGAGAACGTGCGGAGGGCGATTCTCTGGATCTCACCCGATTCCAGACCGTTGCGCCGTCTCCTCGCCCTCGCCGCGATCGCTGTCGCCCTCGTCGGCGGCGCGTTCACCTCCCGTCTGCCCGGCGGGACGCCCGTCCTGCCCGCGACGCTGCTCGACTACACGATCGCGCTGCCTCCGCACCTCAACGGCCCGGGCGTCCAGCAGGAGGACAACACGCCGGCGTCCAACCCGACGACCGACGCCGGGGCGACGCTCGGGCGCGTCCTCTTCTACGACACGCGTCTCTCGGCCAACCAGACCGTCGCCTGCGCCTCGTGCCACCGCCAGGCGGACGGCTTCTCGGACCCGGCCCCGCGCTCGACGGGCTTCGCCGGCGGCCAGACGGCCCGCCACTCGATGGGGCTCTCGTTCGCGCGGTTCTACCCCAACGGGCGCTACTTCTGGGACGAGCGCGCCGCGACGCTCGAAGCGCAGACGCTGCAGCCGATCCAGGACGCGACCGAGATGGGCATGACG
This sequence comes from Rubricoccaceae bacterium, assembly GCA_031425425.1. GTDB lineage: Bacteria > Bacteroidota > Rhodothermia > Rhodothermales > Rubricoccaceae > DASVSE01. The sequence continues at coordinate 883 of JANPJI010000773.1, read as the reverse complement.
CTCGCCGAGGTCACGTCGCGGCTCCAGGCGACGGACTTTTACCCCGGTCTCTTCGCCAGCGCCTTCGGCACGCCCGAGGTCACGCCCGAGCGCGTCGGCCGCGCGCTCGCCCAGTTCGTCCGCTCGATGGTCGCGCCCAACTCGCGTTACGACGCCGCCCGCGCGGCGGCCCCGCCCGGCCCGCCGGGGCCGCCGCTCGCCGGCCTGACGGCGCAGGAGAACCAGGGCCTCGGCCTCTTCTTCGGCGCAGCCCAGTGCAACCGCTGCCACGGCGGCGATGTGTTCGTCGCCACCCAGGCCCGCAACAATGGCCTCGACGCGACGGTCACGGACGTCGGCGCGGGCGGCGGGCGCTTCAAGGTCGGCTCGCTCCGCAACGTCGAACGGACAGCGCCCTACATGCACGACGGGCGCTTCGCGACGCTCGAACAGGTCGTCGACTTCTACAACGCAGGCGTCCGGAACAGTCCCAACCTGGACCCGATCCTTCGCCTGCCCGGCGGCCAGCCGCGGCGCCTCAACCTCTCCGCCGCCGAGCGCGCCGCGCTCGTCGCGTTCCTCCGGACGCTCACGGACGACGCCTTCGCTGCCGACGTGCGGTGGTCGGACCCGTTCACTGGCGCGACCGCCACCACCGCCGTACCCGCAGGAGGCGAGCTCGCGCTCGACCTCGCCGGACCCAACCCGTTCGCGTCGCGGACCGCCCTCCGGCTCACCCTCGCCGTCGCGTCGGACGTCACGGTGGTCGTGTTCGACGCGGCCGGCCGCCGCGTGGCCGTCCTCACCGAGGGCCGCCGCGGTGCTGGCGAGACGACGCTCGTGTGGGACGCCGCGGGCCTCGCGGCCGGCCGCTACACCGCCCGTGCGACGGCCAGCGGTCAGA
>JANPJI010000772.1:0-3071 GCA_031425425.1 Rubricoccaceae bacterium | reverse complement strand
TCCAGCCCGGAGATGGCCGCGACGAGCGCCACGTCGCCCTTCTCGGCGATCGGACGGGCGCGCTGGGCGTGGGCGAGACTCGGAAGGACAAGCAGAAGGACGAGGAGAAAGCGCATCGGGAACGGGAGGGTGTGGGCCTCGAAGAAACGGCCCCTCCCTCACCCGCCCGGTCCGCTTCGCTGTGCCCCGGTCCGCGCGCCCGTCTTCAGCGTCTACAGCGAGGTCACGACGCCGGCGGTCGCAGCAAACGCGGCCTGGCGCGAGTCGAATCCGTAGGTGACGCTTGGCTCCGCGACGAACCGCGTCCGGCCTTGTCCGAACCGGAATGCCGGCGCGAATGAGCCCGCGAGGCCGACGTTGCGTTCGGCGCCCCCATACAAGACGACGAACGATCCGTGCGGGACGACCGTCACCTCCTGCGAGAGCCGGGCGTGGTATCCGACCGCGAGGCCGACGGTCCCGAAAACGCTGTCTGGGCCGCCCGACCCGCCGAACGCATACTGGAGGCCCGCCGCGACGCCGAGCCTGGACGGAGCCGTGCGGACCGGGTAGTACGCGACGCCTCCCCCAATGGCGAGGACCGGGTCAAACTCCGCTCCCACCTCGCGGGCGACCTGGAGCGACACGTCGAGGCCGGGCACGAACGTGCCGACGGCGCTCGCGCCGACGCTCGCAAACTCCTCGCCCTCGAACTCCCCCCCCGCATACGCGCCCGACAGGGCAAGCCCGAACCCGGTCCCGTCGTCCGGGAGGTACATCGTCTGGGCGGATACGGAGCCGGCCGTCAGCGCCGTGGCCGCGAGAATCAAGAGACGCACAGGCGATGCGGGGTGGGATGGGCCGCGAAGCTAACCGTCCGTTCGCCGCGCCGCAATGCGCCGCTCGGCGAACGCCGCGATGCGCCGCGTCGCCTCGGCGACGTTCTCCAGGCTCGTCGCATAGGAGCAGCGGAGGTAGCCCGCGCCGGACGGCCCGAAGGCGTCGCCGGGGACGCACGCGACGCGCTCCTCGTGCAGCAGCGCCTGGGCGAAGTCCTCGGACGACAGGCCCGTCGGGCGGACGTCGGGGAAGCAGTAAAACGCGCCTTCGGGCTCGAACGTCGGCAGGCCGGCGGCCCGGAGGCCGTCCACGATCACCCGGCGGCGCGCGTCGTACGCCACGCGCATCTCCTCGACGGCTCCCTGCGCGTGGCGCATCCCGGCCAGCGCGCCGTGCTGACCAACGGTCGGGGCGGACATCACGATGTACTGGTGCGCCTTGTAGATCTGGTCCATGAGCGGCTTCGGGGCGCAGGCGTAGCCGATGCGCCAGCCCGTCATGGCGTAGCCCTTCGAGAAGCCGCCGAGCAGGACCGTCCGCTCCCACATCCCGTCCAGGCCCGGCACGCAGACGTGCCCGCGCGCGTGCGCCTCGCCGTAGACGAGCCGGTCGTAGATCTCGTCCGACAGCACGAAGAGGTCGTGCCGGCGGCAGACGTCCGCGATCTCCTCCATCGTCTCGCGCGTGAGCACCGCCCCGGTGGGGTTGTTCGGGTAGCCGAGGAAGAGCGCCTTGGTGCGCGGCGTGATGCGGCTCTCGATGTCCTCGGCCGTGACCTCGAAGTTGGACTCGGCCCGCGTCGGGACCGGAACGACGGTGCCGCCGGCGAACTGCGCCGTCGGGCCGTAGCTCACGAAGCACGGCTCGGGAATGAGGATCTCGTCGCCGGGGTCGAGGAGGGCCAGCATGGCGATCTGCATCGCCTCGGACGCGCCGATGGTGACGACGATCTCGGTGGCCGGGTCGTAGCGCACGCCGTAGCGTTGTTCGAGGTCCTCGGCGATGGCGTCGCGGAGGTCGCGGAGGCCGAGGTTGGCCGTGTAGCCGGTCTGCCCGGCGTCGAGGCTCGCCCGGGCCGCGTCGAGGATCGGCTGCGGGCTCACGAAGTCCGGCTCGCCGATGCCGAGCGAAATCACGTTGTCCATCGTCGCCGCGATCTCGAAGAAGCGCCGGATGCCGCTGGGCGGAACGCTCCGGATGCGCTCGCTCAGGCGCTCGGCGAGGCGTGCGGCTTCGGCGGTGCGGAGGTCGAGGCGCATGGCGGTGTCGGTCGCGGTTTCCATGTCCGGGTCGGGGCGCGTGGGAGGGTCTGAGAAACCGTTGAGGAACGAGCTTGAACTCTCTGATTGCCCCCTTCAGGGGGCTCCCGCGAAGCGGGTGGGGGTGTTTGCAGCGAGGCCGACCTCGGTCGACACCCTCCGTCGGCTGCGCCGCCACCTCCCTCAAGGGAGGAGTCAGAGAACTTCAACAACTTCTGCGAAGGTACGGGGGCCGCGGCACGCGGGCCGTTACAGCCCGAGGCGTGCGAGCAGGGCCCGGTCAGCGGGCGTCGCATCGCCCGCGGCGCGGGCGGCGAGGAGGCGGCCCGCGTAGAGCGTCGCGTAGATGCCGAGGACGCCGTCGTCGCGGCGAGCGTGCTCCTGGAGGCGTACGCTTGCCGCCCGGCTGAGCCACGCATCCGGGACGACGTAGCGGCGCGGGCCGTCTGCCCCGTCTGTGGGAGTGGCAGGGAACGACCTCTCGGGCTCGAACTGCCGCTGCCCGAGGTGGCAGCCGGTGCACTGCGTCGGCGCGCGGAGCGGACGCGGCGGCGTGGCCGTCGCCGGGGCGAGCCGTCCGTCGGGGCCGTAGACGGCGAAGTCCCAGTAGCCGTCCGCCCGGCGGCGCTTGACGGTCGTCTCCAGCACGCGCTCTTCCTCGGTGCCGCCGTCGAGATGCTCACCGGCGATGACGGTCCCCGGCGGATAGCGCACGCCGTCGCCGTCGGCGAACGAGGCGAGCGCGGCGCGCAGGGCGGCGGTGGGCACGTAGATCCGGCGGCGGGCGTGCGTCATCACGCTGCCGTCGACGAGGGTCGAGAACCAGGCCGTGTCCTCCACGGCGTACGGCGCCTCAGCGCGGAGGGCGTCGAGCGCCGGGGGGAGCCGGTGGCCCGTGTAGTACGTCGAGTCGAGGAAGGCCGAGAGTTCGGTCCAGCCGATGGCCCCGTCTCCGTCGGCGTCGCGGAGGGCGACGCGCAGGGCCGGGTCCAG
>JANPJI010000771.1:0-1873 GCA_031425425.1 Rubricoccaceae bacterium | reverse complement strand
GGGCCAACGACGAGCGCCTCGCCCGGAGCGAGCACGGCCGCCGCCCGCGGCCCGTTCTGCGGCTCGGCCGCCGTCACCCGGACGCGTCCGCGAACGAGCGCGACGGCCGTCTCGGCGTCGTATCCGCGCACGTTGAAGGCTGTTCCGAGCACCTCGATGCGTGCCGTCTGCGTCCGCACCACGAATGGTGCCTCGGCGTGAGCGACGTCGAAAAAGGCCTCGCCGTGCAGCGCGACAGCCCGCTCGCGGCCGAAGCGCCGCGTGTGGCGCAGCGCCGCCCCGCTGTTGAGGACGACGGCCGAGCCGTCGGGCAGCGTCACGGCGAGCGTCGCGCCCACCGGGGCGCTGTGGACGACCTCGGCCGCGCCCCACCAGCCGGCGGACGCCGCGAGCACGGCCGCCGCCGCGAGCGCGCCCGCAAGCCAGCGCCGCCGGGCCCGGCCGGCACTGCCACGCTCCGCCGGCCGGTCTGTAGCCCGGGTGGGCGCGGGGCGGGCGGGCGCGGGGCGAGAGGGCGAGAGGCGGGCGCGGAGGGCGTCCCACTCGGCGTCGGGGGCCTCGGCCGGTGCCGGGGCCGCCTCGCCGAGCAGGAGCCACACCCGTTCGAGCGCCGCCCGGTCCCCGGGCGTCTCCGCTGCCAGGGCGGTGCGAATCTCGTCGAGCGGCGACGGAGGGGAGTCAGAAGCCATCGGGATCGTACGCCTCGAGGCGCTCGCGCAACGTGCGGAGCCCGCGGACGATGTGGTTGTTGACGGTGCGCGCCGAGCAGCCCATCGCCGCAGCGGCCTCGACGTGAGAGAGGCCGTCGAAGCGGGTCAGCGCGAGGGCCGTCCGCTGGCGGTCGGGGAGGTCGGCGAGGAACGCGCGCAGGCGGGCCGCGAGCCCGGCACCCTGGACGACCTCGTCGGGGTACACCGCGTCGGCCGCGTGCGTGTGCGCCGCGTGCTGGCTCAGGAGCGTCTGGCGCGTCCGCGCGTCGCGGGCGACGTTCAGGACCCGGTTGCGGACCGACCGGACGAGGTACGCGCGGACCGACTGCTCGGGGTCGAGGCGCTCGCGGTGCTCCCACAGCCGGACGAACGTCTCCTGGACCGCGTCGTCGGCTTCGGCGGGCGTGGCGGACAGCGAGATGGCGACGCGGGTGAGCATGGGCTGGAGGCTGCGGAACAGCGCCTCGAACGCGGCGAGGTCTCCGGACCGGACCCGCAGTGCCCACTCGGCGAACGGCGGGGCGGAGGCGGGCGGAGACGTCACGAGGCGTCGGGATGAGGTGGGGCGGAAGATGTACACCCGGACCCGGCCCGATGACCAGCCGGATGGCGGCAGGGGCTGGAGAAACTGCAAGATGGGCAATCGAGCCGGCGGCCGGTGGTCACTCGCCCCCGACGCCGGGTATCGCCCGTGCCCACCTGACGCGCCGGCTGTGCGGACGGGCGGGCCGCGCCCCGGCGTGCCACCGCCCTCTCTCCCGCCTCTTGCTCCGATGCGTCTCTCGCTTCTTCTTGCCGGGCTCCTCCTCGCAGCCCTCCCCACGGCGGCCCAGACGGCCCGCCTGCAGGTGATCCACAACGCCGGCGACCCCGCTGCGGCCGTCGTGGACGTCTACGTCAACGGCGCGCGCCTGCTGGACAACTTCGCCTTCCGGACCGCGACCCCGTTCATCGACGTTCCCGCCGGCGTCGCGCTGTCGGTCGCCGTCGCGCCGGGCACGTCGGCCGGCGTCGGCGACGCGGTGTTCACGCAGTCGTACACGCTCCCGGCTGGCTCGACGACGCAGCTCGTCGCCAACGGCGTGCTCGCACCGGCGGGCTTCGCGGCCAACCCCGACGGCCGCGCGACCGCGTTCCAGTTGCTCGTGGGCGGGGCCGCCCGT
>JANPJI010000770.1:0-6376 GCA_031425425.1 Rubricoccaceae bacterium | reverse complement strand
CTAGAGCGGTTCGGCGGACGCGACGCGGTCTGCCCCTGCGGGTCTCGCTCTCACCCGGCGAGGCGCTCGGCGAGGGCGAGGGCACCGTGGGCGGGCTCCCGCTCGGAACGTGAGACGGTCCACCCCGGCAGGTGCCGCGCGAGGGCCGCGTCCAGGGCGGCGCAGTAGACTGGCTCGGCCGTGAGCCCGCCGCACGTCGCGAGGCGGTGGCGTACGGTGTCGCCGGCGCGTGTCGCGAGCCAGCCGGCCTGCTGGGCGAGTGCGTTGGTGTCGCGGGCGAGAATCGCCGTGGCGACCCAGTCCTCGGCCGCGGCGGCGGCGAGGAGGAGGGGCGCGAACGACGCGAGCGGGCGTGCCTCGGCGTAGACGGCGTCGAGGACGGCAGCGGCCGTGTCGAGGCCTGCCTCGGCGGCGAGGTCCGCGAGGGCGGTCGGCGGGCCGCCGTCGTGGGCGGCGAGGACGGCGCGGAGCGCGTGACGGCCGAGCGCGGCCCCGGAGCCGTCGTCGCCGAGGGCGAGGCCCCAGCCGCCGGCGCGGAGCGTCGCCCCGTCCGAGGCGCGGGCATAGACGAGCGTGCCAGTCCCGACGAGCAGCACGGCCCCGCTCTCGTCCCCGAAGGCCGCTTCGAGAGCGACGTCGGCGTCGTGGGTGACGGCGACGCGTGCCCCGCCGAGGTAGCCGCGGAGGGCGACGGCGACGGCGTCCTGCTCGGGCGCGCGTCCCGCCCCGGCGAGGCCGACGGCTACGCCGCCGAGTTCAGCCCCGCCGAACGCAGCGCGGGCCTGTCCGACGAGCGCGGCCAGCGTCGCCGCAGCCCCGTCCGCGCCGTCGCGGAGGGCGTGCGCGCCGGGTCCGACGAACCGCTGCGGCGCGCCGCCAGCGTGGGCGAGAACGGCCGTCTTGGTGCCGCCGGCGTCGAGGCCGACAAAAAGGGGGGCGGACATAGGGTCAGGGGGGAGGAGCGAGCACGAGGCGGCGCTCGGGGCGCACCGCGACGACATCGATACCAACGGTCACGCCCGGATCGCCGAAGACCGCTTCAGTCGGCCCGAACGACGCTCCGGCGGGACGGGGGCCGCGAACGAACAGGCGTCCGCCTGGCGAGCGAGACGAGCCGGTGAGCGTGGTCCAGGCCGACCAGACGGCCGGGCCGGGCGCGCGCGCAGGCTGTCTGGCGAGGCTGTCGGCGTCGTCGGGGATGCGGGCGGGGCCGGGGCGGAGGGCGGTGGGGTGGCCGCCCGGCCCCGCGAGGGCGTCGGCGTAGCGGCGGCGGGCGGCACCGTCGAGGCGGCCGAGCACGGGCGTGCGAACGCGGTCGCGGAGCCGGCCCCAGCGCCAGCCCGAGGGGTCGCGGCCGTGGGCGTCGACCAGCTCGCCGCGCGCGATGCGGAGCGTGTAGGGGAGGAGCGCGACGTCCGCCGAGTCCGTCGGGTCCGGTGTGTGCCCGGTAAAGGCGCGGTGGGCGGCGAGCCACGCCTCGAAGATCGTCGGCGCGATGGCGTCGGCGGTGTAGGCCCCGTCCCAGCTGCGGAGGAAGGCGACGGGGTCTTCGAGCGCACGCGGGAGGCGGTCGCGGTCGCCGAGGGCGCGGAGCAGCGGCGGGAGGCGTCGCGCAGCCCACGGGCTGTGGGCGTCGTCGGCGAGGGCGGCGGCGGTGAGCGGCGTGCCGCGGCGGCGGGCGCGGGCCGCGAGCGTGTCCAGCCGTGCCGGAGCCCAGCGGGCCGTCCGGTCGCCGGCGGCGAAGGCGGAGCTGGTGCCGGAGGCGACGATGGGCGGACGGCCGAGCGGGCGCGCCTCGCCGCGCGTGGCGAAGAGCCCGTCGCCGCGGAGGAGCGCGAACGGGCCGGACGGGCGGCCCTCGGCGAGCGCGGCGAACGCCGCGGCGTCGGTGCCGGTGCGGAAGCCGGCCCAGAGGACCCGCCACCGCACTCCTGCGGGGCGCGCTCCGGCGCGCGCGTCGGTCGAGTCGGCGCGGGACGTATCGGCGGGGGTGCCCGGTGCCGCTGGCGGGGCGGGGGAAACGGGGACGCGGGGCGCAGCGCGGCGCGGGCGCGGCGCGGCCAGCGGAGAGGGTGCAAGCGGCGCGGGGCCGAGGACGAGGCCGGACGAGTCGCGGGCGATGGACACGAGCGTCTCGCCGCCGTCGCGGGCCACGACGCGGCTGTAGACCGGCATCGGCGGCGCGCCGCCGAACGGCTCAACGCGCAGCGCAGACGTCAAGAAGACGCTCCACGCGGACGTGCCGTCGGTGCCGACCGGAAGCGAGAGCGTCCCCGGGATGCTCGCGACGGCCACGCGGCGCCCGCCGACGTCGAACGCGACGGGCACCCACAGCGCGAGCGCGCTCTCCCCGGCCGGCTGGTGCGCCACGACCGCCGTCCCGCCCGCGACGCCGACAGCGAAGGCGCGCGCGAAGGCGGTCCCCGAGACGCCGAGGCCGCGGCGGAACACGGCGTCGGCGCGGGCGAACCGGGCGACGTCGGGCGAGGCGCGCGCGGCGTCCGTCCACGACGAGTCGGGCGCGGGCGTGCCGAGGTAGGCGACGAGGCGCTCGACGGCGAGGGCGTCCCACGGCTGCCACGGCGCGGGCGTCTGGCCGAGCCAGACGAAGGCGTCGGACTCGGCGACGCCGGGCTGTGCGAGGGCCGCATTGACGCCGCGGGTGTAGGCGTCGAGGCGCGCGCGTGTCGGCGCGTCGAGGCCGTCGTAGGTCTGGCGGGCGAGGGCGTCGAAGCCGAGGCGGCGGGCGTGGAGGTCGGCCGTGCGGGCGCTGTCGCCGAACCAGGCGGCCGTCTCGCCCCTCGCGGTCTGGCGCCAGAGCACCATCTCGAAGGCGTGGTCCGCGGCGTGGGCGTAGCCGAGGCCGGCCGCGGCGTCGGCCCACGTCGGGGCCTCGATGGCGACGCCGCCGCTGTCGGGCCACGCGACGGCGACGGCCGCACCGAGGCCGGGAACGGCGATCTCGCCGTCGCGGGCGGGGGCCGGCCCGTACGCCAGCCACCCGACGGCCGCGACGAGGGCGAGGAGCACGGCGAGGACGACGCCGACGGCGAGGAGGACGCGCGACACGGAGCGGGTGGACCGGTTTCCGGTCCAAGGGGGACGGGCAAGCTACCGCGCAGGCGGAGGTGCCATCTCGTACGGACGCCCGGCAGGTAGATTGCCCGGCGTGCCGCTTCGCTGGTCCGGCGGCTCCCCAGCCCGACTCCCATGTCTGATGTCAGCGCGGCGCCAGAGCTTCCCCCCGGGCCGCCGCCCGAGCTCACACTCCCGCCGGTGCCCGCGCCCGCGCTGGAGGTCGTCCGCCCGCCCCGAGCCCCGGCAGCCCGCCAGTTCGACCTGCGCGCGAGCCTCCGCTGGTTCGGGCCGCAACTGCTCGTCGTGGTGTCCGGCATCCTCATCGCGCTCGCCCTCGACGCGTGGTGGGATGCTCGCGAGGACGGCCGCCGCGAGCGGGCCTACCTCCGCCAGCTCGACGCCGACCTCATGGAGACGGAAACGATCGTCGCCGGGTACGACCGCTTCCTCCAGCCGGTCGACTCGACGGCTGCTCTCCTCGTCCGGGCCTACCGCACGCCGACGCCGCCGGTGCCCGACTCGGTATACGCCTGGTTCATCGTGGGGGCGCGGTTTGGCGTTCCGCGGCCGGTACTCGGCACGGCCGAGGCGCTGGTGACGACGGGCGACCTGCGCCTGCTTCGCAACGACTCGCTCCGGACGGAGATCGTGGCGTACCTCGAGTACAACCGGGCCCTGCTCGCCTCTCAGGATGCGGTCGGGGAGGTCTGGCGTCAAGGCTTCTTCCTCGTCAACTCCCGGACCGACTTCACCGACATCCTGCTGCAAGGCGAGGCGTCCGACCGAAACGTCGACTCGCTCGCACAAGCAGACCGCTTCTACGAAGTGCCCGCAGGCCCCCGGATCCGCCCGTTCCCCGTCACCACCGCCGCGCTCCTTCAGGACCGAGAGGTGTACGAGGGGCTCTGGACCATGAACTCGGCAAAGCGGAGTCTCGCGGCCATTCGCGCGGAGATGCGGGGCCGGGCACGCGGCCTGCGGTCGCTCGTCGGCGCCGCGCTGGAGGAGTGACCCGGCCACCGGTCTCCAGCAGGCCGCGCCCACTCTGAAATCGACCGCAAGAACCGGTGATCCTTCCCACCACCCCCGCCGGGCGAGCCGCCCACCTTTGGATGAAGCTGTTGCCCCTCTCCGCCGGACTTCTCCTCTGTGTTGCCCTCGCGGCATGGCACGGCCCGCCCCGCTCGGACGCGTCGGACCTCGTCGGAACCTGGCAGGTGGACCTCCGCCCGGCGCCCGACGCTGCGCCCTACGACAAGACGTTCGTCGTTACGTCGGTGGACGGCGACTCGCTCCAGGGGATGTTCTACGACACGCCGATCACGCATGGACGGATCAACACCGATTGGGGGGCTGTCCACTTCGCCTTTACCACGTCTGACGGATCGGGCACGTACCACCACGCGGGGCGGCTCGACGGCGAGCGGATGGAGGGGTTGTCGCACTCGCTCGGGCGCGGGTTCGTCCTGCCGTGGCGTGCCCGGCGCGTGGCCGAGTAGGGTCAATTACGACAGGGCGACACAGTCCGTGGCCAGCCGGGCTCTGCCGCCTACCGGCCTCGTGAAGACAGCCAGGCGGCGAGCGCCTCGGCGTCGAGGCTCGTCAGCGAGCCGTCGGCCGTGAGGCCGCCCTTCTGCGCCGAGGCGACGCCCCACGCGACGTCGTCGAGCCCGTCCATGGCGTGCGCGTCGGGGTTGATGGAGACGTAGAGGCCTCGGGCGCGGGCGGCGCGCACGAAAGTCCAGTCGAGGTCGAGGCGCCACGGGTTCGCGTTGAGCTCGACGGCTACGCCGTGCTGCGCGCACGCGTCGAGGACCGCCTCGTGGTCGAGAGGGTAGCCCTCGCGGCGCAGCAGCAGCCGCCCCGTCGGGTGCCCGAGAACGTCGACGTGCGGGTTCGACACGGCCCGGACGACGCGCGCGGTCGCCTCGTCGACGCTCATCGAGAAGCCGGTGTGGACGGACGCCACGACGAGGTCCAGCCGGGCGAGGAGGTCGTCGGCAAAGTCAATCGAGCCGTCCGCGAGGATGTCGACCTCGGAGCCGGAGAAGATGCGCACGCCCGGCTGCTCCGCGTTGAGCGCGGCGACGTCCGCGATCTGTGCCTCTAGCTCGACCGGGGTCAGGCCGTGGGCGATTTTGAGGCTCTGGCTGTGGTCGCACACGCCGAAGTACTCCAGCCCGCGCACGCGCGCCGCCTCGGCCATCTCGCGGAGCGAGTGCGCGCCGTCGCTGGCCGTGGTGTGGTTGTGGACGGTCCCGCGGAGGTCGGCCGTGCGTAGGAGCACGGGCAGCGTGCCGGCCGCCGCCTCGGCGAGCCAGTCGTCGTCGCGGAGCGGCGGCGGGATGGGGGAGAGGCCCGCGGCGGCGTAGACGGCCTCCTCGGTCGCCGCCGCGGCGAGCGCGTCCGCGTCGGCGCGGGCCGCGACGGCCGCGAGGTGCTCGGCCGGCCCGGTGTGCTCCCACAGCGCCCGACCGAAGCGGTCGGGCGCGACGAGCCAGACCGTCAGCGGGAGCCCGATCGGGAGCGTCGCCCGGACCGCCTGGTCGCCCGCGCCGTCGTCGCCGGCGTCGGGTCGCGGGGCGATGCCGGCGGCCACAAGCGCGTTGGATACGTCGATGAGCGTCCCCGCGGCGACGAGCTCGACGTGCGCGACGACGTTGCACTGGCGGCGGACCTCCCCGGCCAGCTCCGCCTCGATGCTGGCGGCCCGGAGAACGTCGCGGGCGGCGGTCGCGTCGCGCCACGCGTCGCGGAGGTGCGCGCGGCCGGCGTACGACCGGAGCTGTTCGACGCCCGCGAGCAGGTTGGCGACCGTCTTGGCCCCGAACCCCTCCAGGTCGGCGAGACGCCCCGAGAGCGCGGCGGCTTCGAGCGAGTCCAGCGACACCACGCCGGCCTCCTGCCACAGCTGGCGCACCTTCTTGACGCCGAGGCCCTTCACCCGCAGGACGTCCGGGATGCCCGGCGGGAGCGCCTCCAGAAGGTCCGTCACGGCCCGCGTCGTGCCCGTGGCGACGAACTCGGCGAGGTCGGCGGCGAGGCCGCGGCCGATGCCCGGCACGTCCGTGATCGTCCCGTCCGCGATGCGCGCCTCGGCCGGCCCGTCGAGGCGCTCGACGGCGCGGGCGGCCTGGGCGAAGGCGCGCGCGCGGAACGCGTTGCCGCCGGAGAGCTCGACGAGGTCCGCCGCGAGGGCGAGGTGGCGGGCGATGGACTTGTTGGTCATGGAGGGCGAGCGGGGAGCAGGAAGCGGGAAAGAGCCAGTGGCCAGTGGGTGGATCTGAACCGGTGGCCG
>JANPJI010000769.1:0-4199 GCA_031425425.1 Rubricoccaceae bacterium | reverse complement strand
GGCGGAGCGCGCCGAGGCCCTGGATCGCGTCGACGCACAGCAAGATGCCGCGGCTGTGGCAGAGCGCGCGGAGCCCGTCAAGGTCGCACCGGAAGCCGGAGAGAAACTGGACCCAGCTCACGGACACGACGCGCGTCCGGTCCGTGATCGCCTGCTCGACCGCGTCGACCGTGAAGGTCCCGTCGGGGGCGGGAATGCGGTCCACGGCGACGCCCTGCGCGGCGAGGCCGCGCCACGGGAGGTGGTTGGCGGGGAACTCGCAGGCCGGCACGGCCACGCGGTCGCCGGGCCGCCAGTCCAGCCCCTGGGCGAGGAGGTTGATCCCGGCCGACGTGCTCGGGACGAGCTCGACCGCCCGCACGTCGACGCCGAACAGGAGGGCGGCGCGCTCTCTGGCCTGCGTCACGGCGGCGAGGTCGCGCGGGTAGTCGTTGGGCGAGCGCCCGGCAAGGTGCCCGGCGCGGCTGTCGAGGTACTCCACGGCCGCCGCGTGGGCCGGGCGGCTCAGCACGCCCGTCGCCGCATGGTCGAGGTACGCGACGTCGGGCGGGAGATCGAAGAGGGCGCGGTAGTCGGTGAGCGTCACAGGGGTCGGTGGAAGGGGGGCGTCACGGAGCTCGTTCAGTCCTCCGGATCCAGCGTGGCGTCGATGCGGGCGACGGCGTCGAGGAGGTGGAGGCGGTCGAGGCGCTGGTCGGGGCGTGTGTACCGCTGCGCGGCGCGCTCAAGGTCGGCGCGGAGGGCGACGAGTTCGCCGCGCGCGAGCGGCTGCACGTCGGACCGGAGTCCGTCGGGCCGCGCGGGCGCCGCGGCGGGTCCCGTGGCTGGCGTCGGGGCGGGCGGGACGAGGAGCGTGGCGAGGCGGTCCACGTGCGCGCGCTGGAGGGCGCGCCGCGCGGCGTCGATGGGCGCGCCGCGGCGCGTCTCGGCCCAGAGACCGGCACGGACCTCGGCGAGCATCTGCTCGGCCGAGTAGACGTCGCCCGAGGGCGTGGCGAGCCACTCTGCTTCGAGCATCCGTCCGAGGCGCGCGCGGTCCAGAAGGAGCCCGAGGGCCGTGTCCTGGAGGCGCGCGACGCGCTCGGCGGCACCCGACGCCTCGACGCGCGCGAGGAGGTCCGCGTCGAGGAGCCAGTCCGGCCGGGCGAAGCCCTCGCCGAGGAGGAACGCGACGGCCGCGCGCTGCCGCTCCGCGGACACAGGCACGAACACCGGCTCGGTCTGCTCGCTCAGCCGCGCCGTCCCCTCGACCCCGCCGACGATGCGGCCGACGTGCGCGAGGTAGCGCCCCCACTGTCCGACGACCTGCCCGTAGAGTTCGGCGAGCGTGGCGTAGTCCTCACCCGGCTCGGCCGTCCACTCGGTGAGGCGCGGAACGATTCGCTTGAGGTTGGCGAGGCCGAGGCGCGACGCCTCGACGCCGTCCGACCCGAGGTCCTCGGCCTGCGCGCGCGGGTCGACGGGGTCGCCGGTCTGGCCGCCGAAGCGCATCGCCGGGTCCGCGGCGCGCTCAGTCGCCATGGCCTGGAGGCGCGCGCGGATGGCGTCGTCCGTCATCGACTCGGGGAACCAGCGGTAGCCCCACTCGATGGACCACTTGTCGTACTCGCCGATGCGCGGGAGGAGCTGCGTCACGCCGTCGCCGGGCTGGGCGACGTAGTTGAACCGTGCGTAGTCCATAATCGACGGGGCCGTGCCGTGGGCCGCCGTGAACGCGGGCGAGCGCAGGCTATCGACGGGGTAGGCGGCGGACGAGCCGAAGTTGTGCGGCAGGCCCAGCGTGTGGCCGACCTCGTGCGCGGCGACGAAGCGGACGAGCTGGCCCATGACGTCCTCGCGGAGGCGCGGCGCGCGGGCGTCCGGGTTGACGGCCGCCGTCTGGACGACGTACCAGTTGCGGAGCAGGTTCATCACGTTGTGGTACCACCCGATGTCGGACTCCAGGATCTCGCCCGAGCGGGGGTCCTTCACGCTGGGCCCGTACGCGTTCTGCGTCTCGGACGGGAAGTAGCGGATGACCGAGAACCGGGCGTCCTCGGGGCTGAAGTCCGGGTCGCCCGCGGGCGGGTCCACGGCGCGGATGGCGTTGCGGAAGCCGGCCGCCTCGAAGGCCTCGTTCCAGTCCGCGACGCCGTCCTTGAGGTACGGCCGCCACTGCGCGGGCGTGGCGGGGTCGATGGTGAACGTGATCGGCGTGACGGGCTCGACGAGCTCGCCGCGGAGGTAGGCGGCCGTGTCGGCCGGGACGAGGCGCCAGCGCGCGGCGTAGCGCCGCACCTCGGCGCGCTGCACGTCGAGGCCGTAGTCGGTCTGCCCGATAGCGAAGAAGCCAACGCGCGGGTCGGTCCGCCGCGCGCGCATCGGCACGTCCGGCAGGAGCACGAGCGAGTGGGCCATCTCGACCGAGAGCGTGCTCGTGGCGGCGCCCGTCGGCGGGGCGGCCGCCTCGTAGGTCTGGACGGCGCGCACCTCGATGTTGCGAGGGTACGCCGCGGCGCGGACGAGGAACGACCGGGCGGCGTCCAGCTTGCGCACCTTGTACGTCTCGCGCATCTGGGGCGGGAGCCCGAACACGGGCGTGTCGCCGACGAACAGGTCCGTCAGGTCGACCACGACCGCCTGGCTGTCGGGGCGGACGGCCGCGACGGGCAGGCGTGCCACGACGGGCCCGAACTGGGCGTCCTGGACGGCGCGGTAGATCGGGAGGCTGTCGGCGGCGACCGAGGCGAAACGGACCGTGCGGAGCAGGACGTAGTTGCCGGCTCGCTCCCATCGGACGGCCGTCTCGCCGACGGCCTCGCCGCCGTAGCCGACGCCCTCAGCCGTCCGCGCGACGCGACTCACGACGAGCATCTCGCGCCCGAACAGCGAGTCCGGGATCGCCGCCATCAGCCGGAGGCCGCCCTCGGAGAGGTAGACGGTGAAGAGGCCGGCGTCGGCCGCCGCCGAGTCGGACACGACATCGGCGAACGGTTTCGGCGCGGCGTCGCGCGAGGCCGGCGCGGAGGGCCGGGCGGGTGCAGCCGGGCGCGCAGCCGGCACCGGCGAACGGAAGGCGGTGCAGCCGGACGCACCGGCGAGGACGACGACGAGTGCGAAGAGGAGACGGGGCATTTACTGCTGGAGTGAGCTCTGGACCGCCACGAGGCGGTCGGTGAATCGGGCGGGATCGGCGAGGTACACGAAGGCGGTGTACAGGCTCGTCTGGCCGATGGCGACCTGCCGCCGCGGCGGCCCGCCCGGCGAGACGTACTCGTAGACGTACGCACCCTGCTTGAGCCGGACCGTCCGCTCGTAGCGCCGCACCTCGGGCACCCACGTCATCAGGCCCTCCGGGCCGGTCTGCCAGCCGTTGAACGAGCCGCGGACGTGGACCGGCCGCAGCGACTCGCGCTGGCCGTCGGGGACGTACCGGAACGTGACATCGACGTACTCGGCCTGCGTGCGGACGTCGCCCGCGTCGCGGAAAACCGCCGCGACGAGCGGCACGCCGAGGACGGCGTCGCGGACGTCGCCGCCGAAGTCGGCGTAGTCGAGGTCCAGCAGGGCCGTCGGCGGGCGCGCGGCGCGGTCCACGTCCACAACCTGCTGGTTGGTGGCGAGCAGGCCGAGGTCGAGTTCGAAGAGCGGGGCCGGAGGGGCGAAGGCGGCCTCGCGGGGGAGGTAGAACTGGAACAGCGTCGCGTCGAGGAGGCGCGGCTCGGGCGCGCACCGCGGCGCCTCGATGCGGCCGTCGCGGGCGAAGCAGACCGTGTACTGGAACGCGTCGTAGTCGCCGAGGGCCGCGCGGGGCTGAATGCGGGCGGCGGGCTGGACCGACAGGCCGGCGTCGCCCCCGGCGAGCGTCGCCCCGAAGGCGAGCGTCGTCTCGGCCTGGTCCTCGCTCACGTAGAACGCCCGCTCGAACAGGACCGCCCCGCCGCGCTGGGCCACGCGCAGCCGGTACGCGCCCGACAGCTCGAACCCGACGAGCGCGTTCGGGAAGGTGTACTGGTTGTGGACGTACGGCACGGCCGTGCCACCGCTCGTGCGGTAGTCCGTGATGTCGTCGCGCTCGAAGCCGGTGAGGTACTCGGTCGGGAGCAGGTCCGGCCGGCCGTCGCGGGTGGTGTGCTGGAACGAGACTTCGAGCGGCTCCCCGCCGCCGTCGGAGAGCACGTCGAACGCGAGCGTGAGCGTCTGGGAGCCGCGGAGCGAGA
>JANPJI010000768.1:0-10586 GCA_031425425.1 Rubricoccaceae bacterium | reverse complement strand
AGCCGTCCGGCCGGTGTCTCGAATGCCGCGCCCCGCCGACCGCGCCCCGACGTCCGCGCCTTGGTCGAGGCAGAACGTGCTGAACCATCGCCTCCCTGTGAACCTGTCATCCTGAGCGCAGCGAAGGATCTCGGCAGCCTGCCCTGAGCGAAGCCGAAGGGCGAGGTCGGAGCCTGCCGCCACCGGCTGCGAGGGAGCGCGCCACCGCGCTGAGATCCTTCGCGGGGCTCAGGATGACAATGGGTCTGGGTTTTCATGGACCGCCGCGTGGGTCGCGGCGCTCGGTGGCGCGGCGCTTGGTGGCGCGGCCCTCGGGCGCGAGGCGCTCGAGCGGGCGGGAGTGCGCGAGGGGAAATGCGCGAGGCAGCACAGAGCGCTTTTCTCCCGCCCTCCACGCCGCGCCGCGCCGCACGTCTGTTCCTTGGCCCCTTCCGACAACCCGACCCGTCATGGACCTCGACACGATCGTCTCGCTCGCCAAGCGCCGCGGCTTCATTTTTCCGTCGTCTGAGATCTACGGCGGCCTCGGGGCCGTCTACGACTACGGCCCGCTCGGCGTCGAGCTCAAGCGGAACGTGCGCGAGCGGTGGTGGAAGGCGATGGTCTACAGCCACGACAACGTGGTCGGGCTGGACGCAGCGGTCCTGATGCACCCGACCGTCTGGAAGGCGTCCGGCCACGTCGACGCGTTCTCGGACCCGCTCGTCGACGACCGCCAGTCGAAGCGCCGCTACCGGGCGGACCAGCTCGTCGAGGGCCACATCCTGAAGCTGGAAAAGGACGGCAAGACGGACCGCGCCGCGGCTGTCCAGGCCGCCTACGTCGAGGCGCTCAACTCGGACGACGCGGCGAAGGCGCTCGGCGCGATCCTCCAGTCCGAGGAGATCCGCTCGCCGGACTCGGGCGCGTTCGACTGGACCGAGGTCCGCCAGTTCAACCTCATGTTCGAGACGCGCGTCGGCGCCGTCGCGGGCGAGGACGACCGGATCTACCTCCGCCCCGAGACGGCCCAGGGCATCTTCGTCCACTTCAAAGACGTCGCCGAGACAGCCCGCCAGGCGGTTCCGTTCGGCATCGCGCAGACGGGCAAGGCGTTCCGCAACGAGATCGTCGCGCGGCAGTTCATCTTCCGGATGCGCGAGTTCGAGCAGATGGAGATGCAGTACTTCGTCCGGCCCGGCACCCAGATGGAGGCTTACGCCGAGTGGGCGGACAAGCGCATGGCGTGGCACGTCGCCCTCGGCATCCGCCCCGAGAAGCTCCGCTGGCACGACCACGAGAAGCTCGCCCACTACGCCGACGCGGCCAAGGACGTCCAGTACCAGTTCCCGTTCGGCTGGAACGAGATCGAGGGCATCCACAGCCGGACCGACTTCGACCTGACGCGGCACCAGGAGTACTCGGGCAAGAAGCTCGAGTACTTCGACGTCCAGGCCAACGAGCGCTACATCCCGTACGTCGTCGAGACGTCGGTCGGCCTCGACCGCACGATCCTGATGGTCCTCTGCGACGCGTACCGCGAGGACGAGGTCGGCGGGGAGACACGCAACCGGCTCGCCTTCCACCCCGCCCTGGCCCCGTTCACGGCGGCCGTCTTCCCGCTCGTCAAGAAGGACGGGATGCCGGAGGCCGCGCACGCCATCGAGGCGGACCTGCGCAAGCAGTTCTCGGTCACGTACGACGAGAAGGGGGCCGTCGGGCGGCGCTACCGCCGGCAGGACGAGATCGGCACGCCCTACTGCATCACCGTCGACGGGCAGACGCTGGAGGACGGGACGGTGACGCTCCGCGACCGCGACACGACCGAGCAGGTGCGCGTGCCAGCCGAGAACGTCCGTCGCGCCGTCGAGGACCGCATCGCGGCGTGGACGCCGGGCACCTGACGGGGGCGGGCGTGGCAGGCCGCGTGACCTTCCCACATCGAGGCGCGTCCTCTTCAGAGTCCATCGGAACGGGACGATTCACCTTCCACCCCGCCCTCAGACCCATGACCCGACGCCTCCCGCTCGCCCTGCTGCTCGTCTTCGCGGCGTGCGACTCGGCTTCCGACTCGGCCCGCCCGGACCCGATTGCTCCGGCGGCGTTCTCGCTGGCGGCCTTCCCGTCTGCCGAGGGGGCGCAGCGGAGCGCCGCCGGGTTGAATTTCCTGACTGCCGCGACGCGCGTCGGCGTCGTGACGACGGTGGTGGGCCTGAACCTCGTGCTGCCGCACGCCGCGACGGCGGCCGCGACGCGAGCGACGCCCACCGTCACCGACGGCACGTGGACGTGGGCCTCGACGGTGGACGTGGGCGAGACGCCCGTCGATGTGCGCCTCGACGGAACGCCCGCTGGCTCGGCCATCGCATGGCGGCTGACGACCAACCGCACAGGCGACGCCCCGTTCACGTTCACGACCGCCTCGACGAGCCTCGACGGCCAGACGGGCGCGTGGCAGCTCTTCAACCCGGACGTCTCGGGTCCCGTGCTGACGGCCGACTTCGACGTCCGCGGCGATGACACGGTCACCTTCCGCATCCCGGCCGGGCGCGACCATGCGGGCTCGTCGGTACGGTACGAGACGGAGGGCCGCACGCAACGGTTCGACTGGACCGCGCAGCCCGAGAACGTCCGCACCGAGGTCGAATGGAACCTCGACACGGGCGCGGGCTGGGTCGAGGCGTCCGACGTGGCCGGCGGCGCGCGGGCGTGCTGGGACGCCCAACGCCGCGACACCGCCTGCTCGTAGCGCACACCGGGCCGTTTACTGCCCGCCGCCCCGGCTCGTCGGTCGGCGCGTCTGGATCTCGGTCCGCGCGCTCGTCGTGGGCAGCGTGTATTCGGCCGGCACGAGGTCCGAGAGGCGCTCGAAGGCGAGGTAGCCGCTGGCCGAGACCCCGTCCGGGTCCTCCGGGTTGCCCGAGGCGTCGATGGCCTGCTGCGCGCTCGTCGAGATGAGGTCCGACTCCTGGAACGGGTTCACAGTGCTCCGTGCGCCGCGGAACCACTCGGACGTGAGGTAGGCCGGCACCTCGGGCTCGCCGTCGAAGCGGACCGCGATGGCGCTGCCGTTGAAGAGCAGGTTGTAGAAGCCGGTCGAGTCCGGCGCGGTCACGAGGCCTGCGCCGGTGACGTCGCGGCCGACGTACTCGGCGAGCTGGCCCTCGGACGTCATCCGGCGAAGGCGGAAGTGGAAGCCCTCCGCCTCCGCCGTGCCCGTGCGGAGGGCGCGCAGCAGGTGCCGGAGCGAGCCGCGGAAGGCCATCGCCCGCGCCGTCTGCCAGCGCGCCGCCTCGGCGGCGTCGGCCGGCACCAGCTCCTCGAAGCGCTCGTCGCCGTCGTACGAGATGCGCGTCGCCGTCGACGAGAACGTCTGGAGGTCATAGACGAGCCGGTAGCCGAGGGCCCGGTTCTCGACGACGAGCGGGGCCGATGCCGTCGCCGTGAGCGCGCCGAAGCGGTCGCGGAAGTCCAGCACCTGCGGGTTGACGATACGCGTCTGGCGCGCGTTCTCGGACTCGCCGAGCAACTCGCGTGTGAACGTGGCCAGGCGGCGGCGGAAGCGCTCGTCGCCGCGCGCCTCGACGACGGCCTCGCCGAGGTCTACGGCTGCGAGGCGGAACGCGAACGGGCCAGCCTCGGCCTGCCCGGCCCGCACGCGGATGTCCTGCGTGCCGGCTCGGAACCCGACGAGCGACGCCACGAGGCGGTACGCACCGGGCGCCACGCCGGTGAGCCGGAACCGGCCCTCGTCGTCGGCCGCGACGCCGCGCGTCGTGCCGGAGAGGTAGACCGTCGCGCCGGGAAGCGACGCGCCGTCGGTGTCGGTGACGGTGCCGACCAGCGTCGTCTGCGCCGCGACGGGCAGCGCGGCGAAAAGGGCAGCGGCGGCGAGCAAAGCGAGGGGAGACGTCAGGAGCCGGGGCATCGCGAGGAGGCGGGGTTTGGCCGGTCAACGCGCGACACGCGGCCCTCGGTGTAGGGGCCGCGCGGTTCGCGTCAACCTCACCGGGGCGCTGCGCCGGCTCTGGCCGGCCTTGGGCTCTGGCCGGCCTTGGGCTCTGGCCGGCCGCGTCAACCGGCGACGGTAGCGGGGGAGCGCTGAAACAGGTGCGCCTGCCGGGCCATCTCGTCCGCGAGGGGCTGGTAGACGGGCCGTTCGCCCGCCACGTCGAGGTAGCCGAGGAGTCCGTTGGGGCAGTGGCGTTCGTCGTCCCAGCCGGGGTGGTTCGCAATCGGATACCAGCACACGCCCCCGATGTCCACGCCGGCCTCGATGGCTGCGCGGACTTCGGCCCCGACGTACGCCATCCACCCCGCCCGCCGGTCGCCCTCGGTCCCGGTTTCGGCGACGACGAGGGGCCGGCCGTACCGAGCGGCAGCTTCGGCGAGAAGGTCGCGCAAGGGGCGATACAGCGCGTCGCCCACGTCGAGGTGTGGCCCACCGCCGCCGATCCACTGGTTGTTCGGGTAGTAGTTCACCCCGACGACGTCCAGCAGGTCGGGGTGCCCGCCCACCTGTGGCCAGAGCGTCCCGGAGACGAGGTCCCAGCCCTGGAACTGGGCCACCCGCTGGCCCTCGACCTCGATGTCGGGCCGGAGCGGGTCGGGAGCGACGTGGATCATCGGGTCGGCCCAGAGCAGCCGCGCCCGCGGGTCGACGTCGCGGACGGCGTGGGCCGCCGCGATGGCGGCCCGGGCAAGCTGGACCTTGAGCTCGAACCCGCGGCCGCGCGCAAACGGCGGCAAGAACGCTGCGTCGCCACCGGCGAACGACCAGAACGAGATCTCGTTGACGGGGCACCACCACGGAACGTCGTCGCTCTCCTCGCGGACGACGCGGGCGGCCGCACCGGCAAAGGCGGCAAAGCGGTCCACGAACGCCGGGGTCCATACGTCGAGGCCATCCGGGACGCCGTAGTGGCAGAGGTCCCACACGGCCGTCACGCCGGCGGCCCGGGCCGCGCGGTGCATCGGCAGAAAGCTGGACCAGTCGTAACGCCCCGATTCAGGTTCCGCGAGATGCCACCGGAGTCCGTCGCGCGCCCAGCCGAGGCCGTGGCGCGCGAGTGCGCGGTAGTCGGCGGCGGCGTGCCGGTCGTGGCCGCTCGCGGCGATCACGTCGAGGCGATGCCGGTCATGGGCACGTCGGTGCGTGGAGCACTCGAACCCTCCCCCGAAAAAGGTGTCGAACAGCGGCCCGGCAGAGGTCATCGTGCGGTCATCGGAACACGAGCAGACACGGGCGTGACCCAGCCGGTGTCGCGCGAGAAAAAGTGGCCGAGGGCCTCTTCGGCCGAGCCGAGAAGGGCCCCGCGGGTGCTCGCCAGCGTGACGTGCGGCCCGGGAGCCCCACGCGCGACGAGCTCCTCGTCGAGGCCGGCACGGCGAGCGGCGGCCTGGAGCAGCCCGGCCGCAGCCCCACCGCCTGCCATCGCGACGTGCCACATGCCGCACTCGCCGTCAATCAGCAGGTCGAGTGCGACATGCACGGCGTCCGGCAGGTACACGGCGCTGCCGGTCACCGCGCCGGACTGGACGGGCCGGCCCTGAGCGAGCGCGTTCAGGGCGCGCCGGAAGCGGTCCGCGCGGCCCCACGGGCTGATCCACGGAGCCGTCCGGACGACGAGTGCTCCGGCATGGGCCGCCTGCACGGCGTGGTCTGCCGCGGCCTGCGTGGTGCCGTGTGGGCGGGTCGCGGTCGGCCCGTACGCCTCGACATGCGGTGTATCGCGTGGCGCGAAGACGGCGTCGGACGAGAACGTGAGGAGGGACGCCCGGGCCTCGGCGACGAGGGCCGCCCGGTGCCCGGCGGCCTCGGCGTCGACAGCCGGGGGTTCGGCCCCGAGCGGACCGGCTCCGCCCGTGAGGGCATCCACGACGGCCCAGGGCGCGGCGCGAGCGAGGACCTCCTCCAGCGCGTCGGCCGAGGGGAGCGCCTCAAAGGCCAGACCGCGGACGACGCACAGGCGAACGACCGCATCGCCGAGGGGCAGGTCGGAGCCCAGGACGAGAAGCGGGCGCGGCCGGCGGTGTCCTCCCACGACAGCCGGGACGCTGAGGGGGGCGGCGCGTGGCTCGCTGAGGGCATCGGCCGGTGGCCGGGCAAACCGAACCGGCCGCCGCCACCACCCCGGGCTATCGAGCACGGGGTGCGCGGGCATGCGTCCGGCGGCGAGGGACCGGACGAGGCCGGCAGGGGCTGTCGGACGCGGCGGAGCCGACCGGACGTCGAAGACGCCGGGTTCGTAGTGGCCGCGGCACTCGGTGAGCAGGCTGTCCCAGTCCAACGACCCGAGCAGCGCCCACACCGTTACCGCCCGGACGGCGGCCCCGGCTGTCTGCGCGGCCTCGGCCGAGCGCCACACGTCGGCGAGCCAGCGGACCTGCTCCTCGCGCGTGCACCCGAGGTGCGCCTCGGTCACGGCGACAGGGAGCCCGTACCGACCGGACGCCTCGACGAGGAGCGAGGCGAGTCCGGCGGGTCCGTTCTCGACCGCGCGCACCGCTTCTACGTCCTCATACCTCCCATCGCACCGTGCGTCCCGGTCGTCGAGAAATCGCTCGCTCGTGACGTAGTGGTTTACTCCGACGATGTCGGGTGGGCAGGGGCCGTCCACGAACGCGTCCAGCTCGCGCTCTGCGATCCCCCAGCCGACGAGGTGCAGCCACATCGGGTGGTGCCGGTCGACGCGGCCGCAGAGGAGGTCCCACGTGAGCCAGCGGCGCTCGTTCTCGAAGGCCGCGTGCCGTGCGAGGGCCGCTGTGCTCCACGTCCGCCCCAGATCCTCGGTCTGGACAAGCCACGCGGCCGGGTTCACCGCGCGCACGGCCGCCATGGCCCCCACGATGCCCTGGACCTGCGTCACGAGCGCGCGGGCGAACGTTTGGCCGCAGCGGCCGTGCGGGTACCAGTGGCCGTACAGGCCGCTGAAGCGGGCCGTCGTCAGCGGCTCGTTGACCGGCGTGTATGCGCCGACGTCGGGGTGCCGCTCGGCGAACGCACGCGCGAACGCACGCGCGAACGCGGCCAGGCCGTCCGCAAATGCCGGATCGACGAGGCTCGTCGTGCGAGGCCCGCTGCCGTGGTGGACGAACCCGACCACGGGCCCGGTCTGGAGCTGTCGCATCCGTTCCAGGCAGGCGTCCGTCCAGCTCCAGTCGGCGCGGTCGAGGCCGTCGGGCGCGACGCGCTCCCACAGCACCGACGTCCGGAGCGTGCGGATGCCGAGGGACGCAAACCGGTCGAGGTCGTCCAGCCGGGTGGCGTGCCCGTTCCGGTCGAACTGGTCGAACGTCTGGTCGCCGACACGGTTGAGCGTGCATTCGACGCCGCCCCACAGTTCGAGGGGCGGGGCCGACAGATGCGGGGCGGGAAGGGCCACAGCGGCAGAGGCCGGTGAGCCGGGGGCGACTCCGCAGAGCCGCCCCCGGACAGGGCGGTGGGCCGGGCGCTCAGGCCTCCGGCAGCCGCGAACTGCCGTCTCCCGACTCGACGATGTCCTCGACATCCGGCGTGGACCCGGCGCGCGCAGCCATCGGGGCGGACGCTTTGCGGACGCCCGTCGGGCGCGGCGCAGCGGCCTGCTCCGTGCCGCGGACCCGGTCTGCGATCTCGTCGAACAGCGTGAGCGCCTGCGCGACGACCTGGTCCATGTTGTAGTACTTGTACGTCGCGAGGCGGCCGACGAAGTGGACGTCCGGCTCGGCCTCGGCGAGGGCCTGGTACTGGCGGTACAGCTCGGCGTTCTCGGGCCGCGGGATCGGGTAGTACGGGTCGCCCTCGGCCTGCGGGTACTCGTAGACGACGGCCGTCTTGGGGTGCTCCTGGCCCGTGAGGTACTTGAACTCGGTGACGCGCGTGTAGGCGTTGTCGTTCGGGAAGTTGACCACCGGGGCCTCCTGGAACGTCTCGCGGGCGTGCGTCTCGTGCTTGAACTCGAGCGAGCGGTAGGGCAGCTTGCCGAACCGGAAGTCGAAGTACTCGTCGACGGGCCCGGTGTAGACGAGCGACGTGTGCGGGATGAGGTTGCGGATCTCCCGGTAGTCCACGTTCAGCATGACGTGGATGTTGGGGTGGTCCAGCATGCGCTCGAACATCCGGGTGTAGCCGTGGAGCGGCATCGCCTGGAAGGTGTCCGTGAAGTAGCGGTCGTCGCGGTTGGTGCGCGTCGGGACGCGCGCCGTCACCGAGGCGTCGAGCTCGGACGGATCCAGGCCCCACTGCTTGCGGGTGTAGTTGCGGAAGAACTTGCGGTAGAGCTCCTGCCCGACCGTGCTCACGACGACGTCCTCGCTCGTGCGGATGGGGCTGCGCGGCTCGGCGACGGACGCGAAGAAGGCCTCGACCTCGAACGAGGTCAGCTTCAGCCCATACAGCCGGTTGATCGTGTCAAGGTTGATCGGGATCGGCACGAGCTGGCCGTCTACGCTCGCGAGCACGCGATGCTCGTACGGCCGCCACTGCGTGAACCGCGAGAGGTAGTCGAAGACCCGCTTCGCGTTCGTGTGGAAGATGTGCGGCCCGTACTTGTGGACGAGCAGGCCGTCGTCGTTGTAGTGGTCGTAGGCGTTGCCGCCGATGTGCGGGCGCTTGTCCACGATCAGCACGCGCTGGCCGAGCTCGGTCGCGAGGCGCTCGGCGAGCACGGACCCGGCGAAGCCGGCACCGACGATCAGGGTGTCGTACACAGGGCGAGCCGGAAGGTGCGAGAGGGACGCGTCAATGTAGGGCGCGGGGGCGGTACGCCGGGAGTGTCGGCTGTGGGCGGGGCGGGCTGTAGCGGGCGCGGGAACGGCCGGTCTGGCCGCCGCGATGTGCTCCGCCGCCTCGGCGATGAGCGCCTGCATGGCCGCCGCCGTGCGGTCCCACGAGGTTGCCGCGAGGACGGCCCGCATGTCCGAGACCCGCGTCGCGCGCTCCGCCTCGCTCTCGGCGAGGGCCGCCTCGCAGGCGGCGACGAACGCCGCAGGCGTGTCGCCGAGGCGGACGATCTCGCCGTACGGCTCGGCGACGTCGGTGATGGGCGTCGACACGACGGGCCGCTCGGCGGCCATGTACTCGAGCGTCTTGGTGGGGCTGATGAACTCGGTCGAGCGGTTGCGCGCGAACGGGAGCAGGCAGACGTCCCACCCGGCGAGGTAGGCCGGAAGCTCGGCGTAGTCCTTCGAGCCGACGTAGTGCAGGTTCGGGGCCTGCGGCAGGCTTGCCGGGTCGATCTTGACGACGGGGCCGGCCAGCACGATCTGCCACTCGGGGTGTGCCGTGGCGAGCGCACCCAGGAGGTCGCGGTCGAGGCGCTCGTCGAGGACGCCGAAGAAGCCCAGGCGCGGGTACGGGAGGTGTGCCTGGTCGTCCGGCTCGGCGAGGCTGCCGTCCGGCGTCGCCTGCCCGAAGTGGTCGGCATCGACGGAACTGGTGAACTGGTGGACGCTCGGGTGGCGGTCCCTCTTGGCGCGGTACAGGCTCGGGCCACCCGTGAACACGAGGTCGGCCCGTTCGAGGAGCTCCTGCTCGCGGTCGAGGAGCTCGGCCGGGGCATGGTCGAACGCGGCGAGCTCGTCCATGCAGTCGTACACGACCACGCCGGCATCGAGCGTGCTCAACAGCGGGAGCGCGAGCGGCGTGTAAAACCACACGTCGCTCGGACCGACCTGGGCGCCGAGGGCGCGGACGACGGGCCGCATCGCGGCGAGCTGGCCGCCCGTGAACCCGAGCTCCTTGAGCGCGGTGTGGACGCGTACGACCGTCACGCCGAGAGCGGGGTGCTGGCGCTCGGCGAAGGCTGGCGCGCCCGCGACCACCGCCTCGTCGTAGACGGGCTCCTCGACGAAATAGACGCGCCGCGAGGCCGCGAGGCGCGAGAGGAGGTGCTGCGGGCGCTGAGTGACAAAGTCCCACCGCAGGTGGGAAAACACGATCAGAGGGGACATCCGAGAAGAGAGAGGGGCCCGGTGGTCTGGCCGAGGCGGACGGGAGGGTGCCGGAGCTACCCCGGTCCGCGTGTACGGATTCGCCGGACCTCCCCCAATCGCGGACAGGGAAACGGGCACCCCGCTCGTAGGGGAGAGCCTGGAAAACCGCTCCGGGCGAGACACAGGACGCACAGGTGTCACCCGCCCCCTCGTGTCCGGCGAAACAGGCTGGCGAGGCGTCAGGATGGGGACCCGCCTACGCCGCCCGCGCCGCCCGGTCGATCCGCGCAAACCAGTCGTCGGTCATCCCGACCGCGGCCGCGCCGACGTTCTCGTCGAGGTGCTCCACGCTGGACGTGCCCGGGATCGGGAGCATGACGGGCGAGCGCGTGAGCAGCCACGCGAGCGCCACCTGCGAGGGCGTCGCCGCGAGCGCCTCCGACGCCTCGGCGAGCGTGTCGCTGCCGGCGAGCCGGCCCGCGTCGAGGGGGAACCACGGGATGAACGCGATGCCCTCGGCCGTGCAGTAGTCCAGGACGTCCTCGGACTTGCGCGTGCCGAGGTTGTACTCGTTCTGGACGCTCGCGATGGGCAGGATCTGGCGCGCCGCCTCGATCTCGGCCACCGTGACCTCGCTCAAGCCAACGTGACGGACCTTGCCGGCGTCCTGCATCTCCTTGAGTACGCCGAAC
>JANPJI010000767.1:0-4396 GCA_031425425.1 Rubricoccaceae bacterium | reverse complement strand
ACCGTCGCGCCGCGGTCGGCGCAGAAGCGGACGTCGAGGGGCGTCTGGTAGGCCACCTTCTGCATCAGCAGCTCGTCGTCGCCGGACGTCACATGGTCCACGCCCGAGAAGCCGCCGAGCGCGGCGAAGGTCTCGCGGCGGTACGCGACCGAGGCACCGTTGGCGAGGTTCGGCTGGCCGAGCCCGATCCCGCCCGCGCCGCACGCCATCAGCCCGAAGAAGTCCATCGCCTGGAGGCGCACGAACAGGCCGGGGCCGCGGCCGGGCCGACCGTCGAGGCGGTACGCGACGGGTCCCGACACAAACGCCGTCTCGGGGCCGTCGAACGCCGACACCATCGCCCGCGCCCAGCCCGGCGGGACCGTGCAGTCGGCGTCGGTCGTGAGGATGATCTCGCCCGATGCGCGGGCGACGGCCTTCTCGATGGCCGCCTTCTTGTGCGCTCGCTCGCGGCGGCGGTTCTCGGGAAAGCGGAGAAGCGTGAGCCGGTCGGGGGCCTCCGGCGCGTCGGGCTCCTCGGCTGCCAGGCCGGGCGCGGCGAGGAACAGGCTCCGCATCCGCTCCATCACGACGGCCGCCGTCGCGTCCTGCGAGTCGTCGTCGACGACGATCAGGTCCAGGCGGCCCTCGGGGTAGTCCTGCGCGAGGACCGAGTCCACGCACGCGCCGATGGTCGCCTCCTCGTTGCGGGCCGGCACGACGACGGTGACGGTCGGCAGGCGCGCCTCGGGCACGGCCGGGCGCGCGTCGGCCTCGGCGACGACGCGGCGCAGGCCGACGGCCCACCCGCCGAGACGCGCCGCATACGCCACGCCCAGGGCGACGAGCAGAAGGCCGAACAGGGCCGTCACGCGGTACCCTCGGCGAGCCGGCCGGTCGCCACGGCTGAGGCAGGCACGGCCGAGGCCGAGACGGCGGGCGCGGCGCGGCGCGCCTCGGGCAGGCGCAGCCGCGACAGCATCGGCACGCCGGCGAGCGCGGGCAGCACGAGGTTCACCACGAACACGGCCAGCGACGCGTTGAGCGCCTCGGCCGGAGCCACGCCGGCCCCGGCGAGGACGAACACGGCCACGCCCTCGCGCACGCCGAGGTCGCCCAGCGTCACCTGCGGCAGGGCGCTCTTGAGCAGGTAGACCACCGCGACGCCCGCCACGACGCCGCCCCACGCCGCCCCGGGCGCGAACGCGTGGACGAGGAGCGCGAACTGGGCCGAGAACACGGCGTAGCGCGCGAACGAGAGCGCGACGAGCACGGCCGACTCGCCGCGGGGAACCTGCTCGAACGCCGCGAGGGCGGTCCGCACGGCCCGAACGGGTACGGCCGCCGCGAGAAGCCGGCCCGTCCGCCGGGGCGAGACGAACGCGGCGGCGAGCACGGCCGCGGCGAGAGCCGCCCACACGCCGACGGCGGTCCACGCCGCGGCGGGTGCCGCCTCCGCAGCCGGGTTGACGGCGAGGGCCGCGAGGCCGCCCGCGAGGCAGCACAGCAGCGTCGCCATCCGCTCGCCGAACGTCAGCGCGGCCGACGTCCCGGCGCTCACGCCGGGCAGAAAGGCGGCCCGCCCCACGAAGTCGCCCACGCGGCCGGGCGTGAGCAGCCCCATCGGGTACGCCCCGACGACCGCCAACACGGCGTCGCGCATCCGCACGCCCGGCACGACGCGTTGCACGAGGCGCCCCCACCGGACCGCTTCGAGCCCCACGTTGAGTGGCAGCAGCGCGAGGGCCGCGGCGAGCCACCGCACGTCCGCTGCCGCCCACGCCGCCCGCACGTCGGCCGGGTGCACGAGGCGCACGAGCCCGGCCACGGCGACGGCCGCCAGCACGGCCTTGGCAGCGAACAGCCAGCGAGGGGCGACAGAGACGCGCACGGGTCGGGAGCGGGGGACGAGAGAAGGTAGAGAGACCGGGGCGGGGCGGGTGGGGAGGATGGAGGGAAGACAGCCGACGGGCGTCCCCAGACCCTCACACCTCGAAGCCCCCATTTCCCTTCCGCTCCGTCTGTCTCATCTGTCCGCTACCGGAACAGCGGCCGCGAGTCGCGGAGGTTGTATGCCACGCGCAGCGTCGCCAGGGTGATCCCGCCGGCACCGACGCCCACGAGCGCGCCGAGCACGACCCGTTCCTTGTCGAGGTTCACGACGCCCAGTCCCAGCCCCAGTGCCGGAAGCAGCGGGGCGCGGCCGTCGGCGTCGGGTCGGCTGTTCTGGCTGAACGAGACGCGCGGGCTGAACTGGTCCACCACGTCGTCGTAGGCGTTGCCGAGGTAGCCGACGACGAGCGCGTCGATGCCGTAGACGCCGATGAAGTCGCGGATCGGGACGCGGACGCCGAGCGACACCGCGAACACGTCGCGGGCCGTCAGGCGGTCCTGCTTGTAGGCGACGGCCACGCGGTCGTCGAGCGTCGGGAGGTAGTAGTAGGGGAGTGGGTCCGGCGTGCCGTCGCCGTCGCGGTCGTCCTGCCGCGTCACGATGCCGGTGACGCTCGCGATGAGGGCCGTCCGGCCCCGGATCGGGACGTAGCTGACTGTCTGGAGCGAGTACCGGTTGAACCGGAGGTCCGAGTCGTCGAGCGCCCCGAACCGCCGGGCCTCGACGGCGACGAGCGAGCCCGAGTGCGGGTACCCCGGCCAGTCGCGGAAGTCCACCGCGACCTCGACGCCGGCCGAGACGCCCCGGCGGACCACGTCGAGGACGGGCTCGACGGACGCGCGCGACTCGGGCGTGAGGTCGCCGAGCCCGGCCGGGCTGTCGTCCCGGAGGCTCGACGTGCGGTCGACGACGTACCGGACGCCCGGCTGCACGAGCAGCGCCGTGGTGCCGAACGGGTACACGCCCGCGCGCGCGTCCACGCTGAAGTCGCTGTGGACGAACTGGAGCGGGAGGCTCCCGCTCACGAACGGGCCGACGCCGTAGAACTGCCGCCGGTCGGTGGTCGACGCCTCGGCCGAGACGATCCCGTACACGATCCGGTCGTACGGATCGGAGGTCGCGACCGAGACGCCGGCGCCGAGGAAGTGCTGCTGCACCCGCAGGTCGACCGCGCTGCGGGACCCGCGCCACCCGAGGTTGTCGGCCGCCACGCCGCCGCCGATGCCGAACCCGCGGTTGCTGGAGTACAGCGCCGAAGGCGACAGGCGCGGGCGGACCCGGATCTGACCCACATCGACGACCGACCCGTCCCGGATCGCGCCGGGGTCGCCCGCGTCGGGCTCGTTGGCCTCGGGGTCCGGCCCGGCCGGGGCCGGCGGGACCGTCTGCGACGTGTCCGTCGGGACCTGGGCGAGCGCGGCCGGTCCGGCGGCGAGGAGGAGCAGAAGGGCGAGGCGTCGCACAGGCGTGGGGAGGACGAAGGCGGAAGATCGGAACGCTGGAGCGGCGGCCGGGACCCCGCCCGCACGCGGCCCCGGTGCGGTCCTACACTCCCGGTATCTTTTCGCTCCCCGCCCTCACTCCCATGCGCATTCTCGTCGTCGGCGGCGGCGGCCGCGAGCACGCGATCCTGCACGCGCTCGCGCGGAGCCCGCGCCGCCCGACGCTCCTCTGCGCGCCCGGTAACGCGGGCACGGCGGCCCTCGCCGAGACCGTCGCCTTGGCCGTGGACGACCTCGACGGGCTCGTCGCGCTCGGCCGGACCGTGGACCTCGTCGTCGTCGGCCCCGAGATCCCGCTCGTGCTGGGTCTCGCGGACCGTCTCGGCGCGGCGGGCGTCCCGGTCGTCGGTCCGAGTGCGGCCGCGGCGCGCCTCGAAGGGTCCAAGGCGTTCGCCAACGACGCGATGGCCCGCTACGGCGTCCCGACCGCCGCGAGCCGCGCGTTCCACCTGAACGAGCGGGACGCAGCGCGGGCGCACGTTGCCGTACACCCGCTCCCGGTCGTCCTCAAGGCCGACGGGCTCGCCGCCGGCAAGGGCGTCGTCGTCGCCGAGACGCGCGCCGACGCCCTCGCCGCCTTCGACGCGCTCTTCCCCGACGACGTCCCCACCGACGCTGCGGACGCGCCCGTGCTCGTCGTCGAGGCGTTCCTCGCAGGCGAGGAGGCCAGCCTGTTCGTGCTCACCGACGGCGAGACGTACGCGCTCCTGCCGGCCGCGCAGGACCACAAGCGCCTCGGCGACGGCGACACCGGCCCCAACACGGGCGGGATGGGCGCGTACGCCCCGGCCCCCGTCGTGACGCCGTCCGTCCGCGCCCGCGCCGAGGCCGAGGTCGTCCGCCCGCTCCTCGACGGCCTCCGGGCCGACGGCACGCCCTACCGCGGTGTCCTTTACGTCGGGCTCATGATCGACGCGGACGGTGCGCCGAGCGTCGTCGAGTTCAACGTCCGATTCGGCGACCCCGAGGCGCAGGCCCTCCTGCCGCTGCTCGAAACGGACGCCGTGGAGCTGTTCGAGGC
>JANPJI010000766.1:0-2181 GCA_031425425.1 Rubricoccaceae bacterium | reverse complement strand
ACACGCCGTCGCGGACGTTCTCCACCACCGTCTCGATCATCAGGTGGCGGTCCACGCGGAGCGTCTCGGGCGCGACGCGGGCCAGGGCGACCGCAGCCAGCAGGGCGACCGCCACCACGGCCGCGGCCACCGTCGCCGGGCGCTGCCACGCGGCCGGCAGCCGCGCTGCGCCCCAGACGGCCCCACCCGCTGCCACCGCGTAGCCAGCGGCGAGCGCCGCGCCACTCCCGACGCGCCCGAGGTACTTGGCGGCGAACAGCGCCACGATCGCGAGATACACGGCTCCCGCGACCGCCCACGCCATGCGCGCCGCGGGATGCGCGGCGCGTGGCGCGGCAGGCAGGTCGGCGGAGAGCATCGGGGCGCGGTGCGGCACGAGGGCTCAGTCTGCGCGGAAGCCGCCAACAGTCTTCTTGTCCTCGCGCTCCAGCACGACGAGCGCGGCGAATTGCGGCGGGGCCGTCGCGCCACCCGTGCCGCCCATGGCCGTCGTGGACGCGAGGCGCCAGCCGTCGTTGAGGTGCTCCGTCAGCGCGTCGACGCTCTCGGACGGGTGACCGGGCGCGTAGTGGACGACGACCGTCTTGTGTTCTTTGGCCATGGTGAAGAGTGGGGTTAGAAGCGTTCGCCGCGGAGGATCGCCCGCAGCGCCTCGGCGTCGAGGCGGTCTTTCGGGCGGAGCGAGGCGCTCTTGAGCCGGATCAGACCGGCGGCGCTGAGAAAGCGGACCGGCTCGCCCTCAACGTCGTGCACGTCCGTCTCGGGGAGCAGGTCGGCGTAGGTCTGGCCGCTCATCAGCGTGAACAGGTCGACGGCCAGCGTCTCGTCGAGCCGCACGGCCCCTTCTTCGAGCGGCAGGTCGTCGGGCGACAGTTCGGCCGCCGCGCCGTCGCCGACGCGCGTGAGCACGTCGAGGAGGCGACGCAGGTTGTCCGGCTCCGCGTCGACGAGAAGGTCCACGTCCTCGGTGAAGCGCTCGTAGCCGGCGTAGGCGACCGCGAAACCGCCGACGACGACCACGCGCACGCGGTCACGGCTGAGGGCGGCCAACAGACTTGCGAACGTGGGCATCGGGGCGGTGAATGGGCAGGCCGAGCGCGCGGTGCTGCTCGCGCAGGTGCCACAGGGCTTCGGCGGGCGTCCGCTTCGGAGGAGTACCGACGGTGCGGCGGACGCCGGGGGCGGGCTGGGGCGGGCGGGCTTCGGGGTCAGGCATCGTGGGTCTCGGAGACGAGGGCGAGGAAGGCGTCGAAGAGGTAGCGGCTGTCGTGCGGGCCGGGGCACGCCTCGGGGTGGTACTGCACCGAGAGCCCCGCGAAGCGGTGGAAGCGCAGGCCCTCGACCGAGCGGTCGTTGAGGTTGCGGTGGCTGACCGTCGCCACGGCCGCGTCGACGCCGGCCTCGCGGACGGCGAAGCCGTGGTTCTGGGTCGAGATCTCGACGCGCCCCGTCTCGACGTGGATCACGGGGTGGTTGGCCCCGCGGTGGCCGACCTTCATCTTGTCGACCGGCAGGCCCTCGGCGAGGGCCATGAGCTGGTGCCCGAGGCAGATCCCGAACAGCGGCACGCCCGAGGCGATCGCGCCGCGGACCGTCTCGACGGCCTCCGGCATCGCCCGCGGGTCGCCCGGCCCGTTCGAGAAGAAGAGGCCGTCCGGTTGCCACGCGAGCAGGTCCGCGAGCGGCGTCGCCGCGGGGAAGACGCGCACGGCGCAGCCGAGCGAGGCGAACTGGCGCAGGATGTGGCGCTTCACGCCGTAGTCCACCACGGCGATGCGCGGGGAGCCCGCGGCCGCGACGTCGTACGCCTCGGCGGTCGTGACGCGGCTCGCGAGTTCGAGGCCGGCCATGCCCGGGTGCGCCTGCGCCTTCGCCACGAGCGAGGCGTCGTCGAGGTCCGTGCTGGAGACGACCGCGTTCATCACGCCCGCCTCGCGGACGTGCCGCACGAGGCGCCGCGTGTCCACGCCCGAGATCCCGACGAGGCCATGGCGCATCATGTACGCGTCCAGCGTCTCTTCCATGGCCGCGTTGGAGGGGTGCCGCGAGAACGCCCGCACGACGAGGCCGGCCACGTGCGGGCGGTCCGCCTCGGTCGCCGCCTCGAAGGCGCCGTAGTTGCCGATGTGCGGGTAGGTCATCATCATGAGCTGGCCGGCGTAGCTCGGGTCCGTGAGGATC
>JANPJI010000765.1:0-1980 GCA_031425425.1 Rubricoccaceae bacterium | reverse complement strand
CCCGAACAACGCCGTCGAGTTCTTCATCTCGTACTACGACTACTACCAGCCCGAGGCCTACATCGTCTCCAGCGACACGTACATCGAGAAGGACATGGCCGTCAACGAGGAGATCGACCGGCTGCGCCTCCGCGCAACGAGTGCCCTCGTCTCGGGCCGCCGCGACGTCATCATCGTCGCCTCGGTGTCGTGCATCTACGGGCTCGGCAACCCGGCCGAGTACAAGGCCCGCATCGTCCAGGTGACGCCCGGCGAGACCGTCGACCGCGACGACCTGCTGCGCCGGCTCGTGGACGTGTTCTACACCCGCAACGACGTCGACTTCGCGCCGGGCACGTTCCGCGTCCGCGGCGACACCGTCGAGGTCTTCCCGGCGTACTTCGAGGACCAGGCGTACCGGATCAGCTTCTGGGGCGACGAGGTCGAGAAGATCGCCCGCATCGACCCGCTCACGGGCAAGGAGCTCAACCGCGAGGAGGGCACGGTGACGGTCTACCCGGCCAAGCACTTCGTGACGCCCAAGGACCAGCTCGACCGCGCGCTCGCGGGCATCGAGGAGGAGCTCCGGTGGCGCCTCGCGATCCTCCGAAACGAGGGCAACCTCGTCGCGGCGCAGCGGCTGGAGCAGCGGACGCTGTTCGACATCGAGATGATCAAGGAGGTCGGCTACTGCTCGGGCATCGAGAACTACAGCCGCCACATGGACGGCCGCGAGCCCGGCACGCGCCCGCACTGCCTCCTGGACTACTTCGAGCAGGAGTACGGCAACGACTGGATGATGGCCATCGACGAGAGCCACGCGACCGTCCCGCAGGTGCGGGGGATGTACAACGGCGACCGCGCGCGCAAGCTGAACCTCGTCGAGCACGGCTTCCGCCTGCCCAGCGCGATGGACAACCGGCCGCTCACGTTCGAGGAGTTCGAGACCTTCCAGCACACCACGATCTACGTCTCGGCGACGCCGGCCGACTACGAGCTCGAGCAGTCGTCGGGCGTCGTGGTGGAGCAGATCATCCGCCCGACGGGCATCCTGGACCCCGACGTCGAGGTCCGCCCGGTCGACAACCAGATCGACGACCTCCTCGCCGAGATCCGCGCGCGCGTGAAGGTCGGCGGGCGCGTCCTCGTGACGACGCTCACCAAGCGCATGGCCGAGGACCTGACGGACTACCTCGACTCGTTCGGCGTCCGCGTGCGCTACCTCCACTCGGACATCGACGCGCTCGAGCGGGTCGACATTCTCCGGGACCTGCGCCTCGGCGCGTTCGACGTGCTCGTGGGCATCAACCTGCTCCGCGAGGGCCTCGACCTGCCCGAGGTAAACCTCGTGGCCATCCTCCACGCCGACAAGGAGGGATTCCTGAGAAGCGAGCGCGCGCTCATCCAGACGGCGGGCCGCGCGGCCCGTAACGCGGACTCGCTCGTGGTGCTCTACGCGGACAAGATCACGGACTCGATGCAGCGCATGATGGACGAGACGGACCGCCGCCGCGACGTCCAGCGCGCCTACAACGTCGAGCACGGCATCACGCCGACGACCGTCGTGAAGTCCACCGAGCAGGTGCGCCTCGGGACGGCCATCGCGGACCACAAGGACACCCAGGACGAGCGCAAGGCCAAGCAGGAGGTCCAGTACTACGCCGGCCCGGACCCGCTCAAGCGCGTCGCGGACCCGGTCGTGAAGTACCTCACGCCGGACCAGAAGCGTGACCTCGTGGCGCAGCTCACGCGCGAGATGGAAGCGGCCTCGGAGAACCTCGAGTTCGAGAAGGCCGCCGAGCTGCGGGACTCTGTCGCCCAGATCGAGGCCACTCTCGCCGCCTGACGCGCTCGCCGCCTGACGCGAGCCTCCCCGCATTCGGGGGGGGCGGAGGCGGTGCCAGGCGCGGATCTTCCAGTCCGCCCGCCTGGCTCTGCCATGGTCCGTCTGCTCCTCACCGTCGCCCTGCTCGCCGTCTCGCCCGCCGCGGCGCAGTCCTG
>JANPJI010000764.1:0-5523 GCA_031425425.1 Rubricoccaceae bacterium | reverse complement strand
CCCGACACCTCGACGTCGCGGAGCGGGAGCGTGCGCTGCCACTGCCACGCCGCCCCGAGGGCGGCGACGAGCACGACCGCGCCGACGGCGCGCGCGATGCGGGCCGCGCGGCCGGGCCGGGCCGATACAGGTCGGGTGGTGCGCGAGGCCATCAGAGCGGGAGGGCGGGAGTGATGACCGCTGGGCCGGCGGGCGGCACGGTGAGCCGGACCAGGAAGGCCTGCCCGTAGCGGTGGATGTCGCCCGCGCCCATCGTGATGACGAGGTCGCCCGGGCGAGCGAGGCCGACGAGCGCGTCCGGCAGGTCCGTCTTCACCGGCACGTAGTGGACGTCGCGGTGGCCGACCTCGCGGGCGAGGTCGGCGAGCATCTCGCCCGTCACGCCCGGGATGGGCTCCTCGCGGGCGGGGTAGACGTCCGTCAGCACGAGCACGTCGGCGTCGTAGAAGGCGCGCGCGAAGTCGTCGGCGAGGTCCCGCGTGCGCGAGTACAGGTGGGGCTGGAAGACGGCGACGATGCGGCGCTCGGGCCAGCCGCGGGCGGCGGCCTGGAGCGTCGCCTCGACCTCCGTCGGGTGGTGCGCGTAGTCGTCCACGACGAGGACCGTGCCGGCCGACGCGTCGGCCGTGGCCGGCACGCGCGCCTCGCCCTTGATCTGGAAGCGCCGGTCGACGCCGGTGTACTGGGCGAGGCCCTTGGCGATCGTCGCGAAGGGGAGGTCCAGCTCGAGCCCGACGGCGATCGCCGCGAGCGCGTTGCGGACGTTGTGGAGGCCCGGCGCGTGGAGCACGACGCCGCCGAGGCGCTCGGTGCCCTGGTAGACGTCGAACGTCGTCACGGGCCCGAGCTGCTCGACGGCCTCGGCGCGGAGCGTCGCCTGGCGGCTCGTGCCGTAGGTGATCACGCGGCGCGTGATGCGCGCGAGCACGTCGCGGACGTTGGCGTCGTCCAGGCACAGGATGGCCGCGCCGAAGAACGGGACCGAGTTGGCGAACTGGACGAAGGCGTCCTTGATGTCGTCGAGGTCGGCGTAGATGTCGAGGTGGTCCGCCTCGATGTTGGTCACGACGGCCTGGATGGGCGTCAGCCGCAGGAAGGTCCGGTCGTACTCGTCGGCCTCCACGACGATGATCTCGCCGTCGCCGGCGACGGCGTTGGAGCCGAACACGGCCACCTTGCCGCCGACGATGATGGTCGGGTCGAGGTCGGCCGCCTGCAGCACGAGCCCGACGAGCGTCGTCGTCGTCGTCTTGCCGTGCGTGCCGGCGACGCCCACGCCGCGCTTGGCGCGCATGAGCTCGCCGAGCATCTCAGCGCGCTTGATGATCGGGATGCGGCGGCGGAGGGCCTCGGCCGTCTCGGGGTTGTCCGCGGGCACGCGGACGGCGGACGAGTACACGACGACGTCGGCGTTCTCGACGTGCTCGGCCGCGTGCCCCTCGTGGATCGTCGCGCCGAGCGACTCGAGGTGGGCCGTGACCTCGCCCTTGCGGAGGTCGCTGCCGGAGATCTGGAAGCCGCGCCGGATGAGGACCTCGGCGATGGAAGACATGCCGATCCCGCCGATGCCGACCATGTGGACGTGCCGGACGCGCCCCATCTGGTCGCCCCGGGCGGGGGTGGCCGGCGTCGGGCGGAGAAGGCGAGAGAGGAAATCGGTCATCGGGGCGCGGCCGGCTGGGGCCGCCGTTCGGCGAGGGCGACGACGGCGGCGGCAATCGTGCGGGCCGCGTCGGGGCGGGCGACGGTGGCCGCGGCGGCACGCATCCGCGCGAGGGCAGCGGCGTCGCGGAGGAGTGGCAGCACGACGGCGGCGAACTCGGCCGCGAGGCGCGGCTCGGGCAGGAGCACGGCCGCGCCCGCGTCGGCGAGGGCCGCGGCGTTGCGTGTCTGGTGGTCCGCGGTGACGTTGGGCGAGGGCACGAGCACGGCCGGCGTGCCGGTCGCGGCGAGCTCGGAGCACGTGAGCGCGCCCGACCGGGCCACGGCGAGGTCGGCGGCGGCGTAGGCGAGGTCCATCCGGTCCAGGTACGGCACGAGGCGAAGCCGGTCCTGCGCCGCGGCGGACGCCCGCGTGGCCTCGAAGAAGCGCGTCCCGGCCGCCCACAGCACGACGGTGGATTCGTCCGCGAGCAGGGCCGCGGCGTTCGCCTCGACGGCGCGGTTGAGGGGGGCTGCGCCGAGCGAGCCGCCGGTGACGAGCAGCACGCGCGCGTCGGCCGGGATGCCGAGTTCGTTCCGCGCGGCGAGGCGCGCCTCGGGCGTGGCGGCGGCCGCGACGAGGTCGGCGCGGACCGGGTTGCCCGAGACGGTCGCCGTGGGCAGGTCGCCCAGCGCCGCCTCGAAGCCGACGAACACGTGGTCCGCCCGCCGCGCGAGGGCGCGGTTGGTCGCTCCGGCGATGGCGTTCTGCTCCTGGATCACGAGGCGACGCCCGCGCAGCACGCCCGCGAGCCCGACCGGCCCGGAGACGTACCCGCCGGTCCCCACGACGACGTCGGCGTCGAACGCGCCGACGAGGCGCCAGCTCTCCCACAGGCCCCGCGCGAGCTTGAGCGGGAACGTGGCGTTGCGCCGCAGCGCCTCGGCCGAGAGGCCGCGCTGGAAGCCCGAGACCGTCACGGCGTGGATCGGGTAGCCGGCCCGGGGCACGGCCGTCCACTCCATCCGGTCCCGCGTGCCCGCGAAGGCGATGGCCGCGCCGGGGCGCGCGTCGCGGACGGCGTCCGCAATC
Source organism: Rubricoccaceae bacterium (assembly GCA_031425425.1). Taxonomy (GTDB): domain Bacteria; phylum Bacteroidota; class Rhodothermia; order Rhodothermales; family Rubricoccaceae; genus DASVSE01. The sequence goes on along the minus strand of JANPJI010000764.1, from coordinate 2,789 downwards.
GCGATGGCCGGGTAGACGTGCCCGCCCGTCCCGCCGCACGCGAAGAGCACGCGCGGCGTCCCGTCAGCCAGCAGAGGGGTGGAGCCGGACATCAGTCGTCGGAGGCGGACGGCACCACGTGGCGCGAGATGTTGAGCAGAATGCCGACCATCGCGCCGGTGGCCAGCAGCGACGTCCCGCCGTAGCTCACGAACGGCATCGGGAGACCCGTCACGGGCAGCAGGCCCGCCGCGACGCCCGCATTGACGAACCCGCCCAGCACGACGGACGTCGTGAGGCCGAGCGCGAGGAAGAGCCCGAGCGGGTCCGGCGCGTTCTTGGCGATGCGCAGGAAGCCGCGCCCGAGCAGCCACACGAAGACGAGCAGGAGCGCCGTCGCGCCGACGAGGCCGTACTCCTCGGCGATGATGGCGAAGATGAAGTCGTTGTAGGGCGCCGGCAGGAAGTCCCGCTGGAGCGACTTGCCCGGGCCGACGCCCGTCAGGCCGCCGAGGGCGAAGGCGATCTGCGCCTGGTCCGCCTGGTAGCCCTCGGCCGTGGCGTCGAAGACGGCCTCGCCGTCGTTGGTCGCGAACAGCTCGACGCCGAGGAACGCCTCGACGCGGCTGGCCCGGGCGGGGCTCGTCGCGAGAAAGCCGACGGCGAGCACGAGCCCCGCGAGCCCGACGACGGCCATGTGCGCGGGGCGAACGCGGCCGACGAACAGCATCGCGCCGACTGTCAGCGAGAGGAGGGCGGCCGTGGAGAGGTTCTCCATGCCGATGAGCAGAATCGTCGGGGCGATCCAGACGAGGAGCGGGACGAACCCGCGGCTCCAGTCGCCGATGTAGGCCTGCTTGCGCGCGAGCAACACCGACACGTGGAGGATGAGGGCCACCTTGGCGAGGTCCGAGGGCTGGAAGCTCATCCCGCCCACGTCGAGCCACCGCTGCGCCCCGTTCGTCGCTGCGCCGAGCACCTGAACGGCCACGAGGAGCCCGATCGAGACGACGAGCGCGGGCCGCGACCACTTCGCGAGCCGCCGGTAGTCCACGAGCGAGAGCGCCCCGGCGACGGCCAGCCCGGCCCCGATCCGGAAGAGGTGCCGGAAGAGAAAGCTGGACGTGTCGCCGCCGGACTTCGTCTCGGCGAGGAACGACACGGCGCTGTACACCGCGACCACCCCCACGGCCGACAGGGCCAGCACGGCCCAGACGACGGCGCGGTCGGTCTGTGGACGGGGGACGGTTGCGGTCTGCGAGGCCATGCGGGATGCGGGATACGGGATGGGCGGAGGGCGCGGGTGGGGATCTGCTTATCCCTCCTCCCGCATCCCACATCCCGTTACGAGAGGGCGTGGACGAGGCGCTTGAAGGTGTCGCCGCGGTCCTCGTAGTTCTCGAACATGTCGAACGAGGCGCAGGCGGGGCTCAGCAGGACCGTATCGCCGGGCTCGGCCATGAGCCGCGCGAACTGGATGGCCTCCTCCATCGACGCCGCCGTGACGGTCCGCGGGGCGTGGGGGCCGAGCTCGCGCTCGACCGTCTCGGCGCTCTCGCCGATGGCGACCACGCCGGCCACCTTGGCCTCGACGAGCGGCTTCAGCGGGCCGTAGTCGTTGCCTTTGTCCTTGCCGCCCGCGATGAGGACCACGCGCCCGCCTCCCGGCGGCCCTTCGAACGACTCGAGCGCGTACCACACCGCGTTGACGTTGGTCGCCTTGGAGTCGTTGACGTACGAGACGCCGCCGAGCGTGCGGACCTTTTCGAGGCGGTGCGGGACGCCCTCGAAGCTGGTCAGGCTCTCGCGGACGACGTCGCTCCGGATCTCCATCGCGCGGGCCACGATGGCGGCGGCGAGCGAGTCGTAGAGGTTGTGGCGCCCAGGAAGGGCGAGATTGGCCGTGGGCATAAAGTCCTCGGTGCGGGTCACGTTGGGGGGGGACGTGGGCGCGGACGGCTGCGCCGGAAAGGGGCCGTCGGCGGCGGAGGAAGACGCGGGCGCGGATGCGCCGGGAAGCGCGAGCACGATCTGCTCCACTCCGTCCGCGTCGAGGCGCACGAAGGCACCAAAGGGGAGCTCGGCCTCGACCGAGAACGGAGCCAGCACGACTCCAGGCCAGGCCGCGCCGTGCGCCTCGGCGGCCTGCCGCACGGCCGCGTCGTCGTGGTTGTACACGAGCCAGTCGCCGGCGCGCTGGTTCTCGAAGACGCGGAACTTGGCCGCGGCGTAGGCCTCGACCGAGTGGTCGTATCGGTCGAGGTGGTCCGGCGTGATGTTGAGCAGGACCGAGACGCGCGGCCGGAACGTGGCCACATGGTCGAGCTGGAAGCTGGACACTTCGAGCACGGCCGTGGTCGCCTCGTCCATGCCGTCGGCGTAGTCCGAGAAGGCGTAGCCGATGTTGCCGGCGACGACGTGGGCGCGGCCGGCCGCCCTGAAGAGGTGCCCGACGAGGCTCGTCGTGGTCGTCTTGCCGTTGGAGCCCGTGATGGCGACGACCGGGCCGGCCGCGAACCACGACGCGACCTCGACCTCGGAGTACACCGGCAGGCGCTGCCGTAGGGCGGACTGCACGACGGGCGCGGACGTCGGGACGCCGGGGCTGACCACGAGCCAGTCCGCTTCGAGCGCGCGGCGCGTGTGGCCGCCGGACTCCGAGGCGACGCCCGCCGCGGCGAGCGCCTCGGTGCGGGCAGCATCGGCGGGGCCGGCGTCGGTGAGGAACACGGCCGCGCCGTGGCGCGCGAGCAGGCGCGCCACGGCGAGCCCGCTCCGCGCCGCGCCGACGACCGTCACGCGCGCGCCCG
>JANPJI010000763.1:0-2063 GCA_031425425.1 Rubricoccaceae bacterium | reverse complement strand
CAGCGCCTGCCCCTTGTCGTCGGAGGATCCACGCGCGACGAGGTCGCCGTCGACGACGACGGGCTCGAACGGCGGGCTCGTCCAGAGGTCGAGCGGGTCCGGCGGCTGGACGTCGTAGTGGCCGTACACGAGGACGGTCGGGAGGCCATCGCCGGCGTGGTGCTCGGCGAAGACGACCGGGTGCCCCGGCACGCCCGGCGCGAACAGCGCCGTGTCCGAGATCAGCACCACGTCCGCCGCGAGGCGCTCGCGGTGGGCCTCGATGAACGGGACGAGGTGGACGGACCCGCTCTCCTCCTCGCCCTCGATCAGGAGCTTCAGGTTCACCGGCAGGCCGCCGCCGCCGGCGAGGTACGCCTCGGCGGCCTTGACGTGCATCAGCGCCTGCCCCTTGTCGTCGGAGGATCCACGCGCGACGAGGTCGCCGTCGACGACGACGGGCTCGAACGGCGGGCTCGTCCAGAGGTCGAGCGGGTCTGGCGGCTGGACGTCGTAGTGGCCGTACACGAGAACCGTCGGGGCGTCCGGGCTGGCCACGTGCTCGGCGAAGACGACCGGGTGGCCCGGCGCGTCCGGCGTGCCGGTTTCGAGGATCTCGACGGTCGCCATGCCGATGCGCCGGAGGTCGGCCGCGAGCCACTCGGCCGCGCGGCGCGTGTCGCCGGCGTGGGCGGGGTCCGTCGAGACGGACGGGATGCGGAGCCAGTCCGTGAGCTGTTCGACGAAGGCGTCGGCGTGGTCGCGGGCGTAGGCGAGGGCGTCGGTCATCCGGTTCGGGGTGTGGAGGTGGCGCGAAGGTAGCCGAGTTGCTGCGCGGCCCGGCACGCGTATCCGCCAAACGCTGCCAGACGTCGGCTGTCAGGGAGCGGACGAAACCGTGATTGGCGGAGGCGTGACGCCCGGCGGAGGGAGGCCCGGCACCGCGCCGGGGGGCGGGGCCGCGAGGGCCTCGGCGGTGGCGGCCGCGAAGCCCGCCGCGGCCGGCGAGCCCGGCGCGGCGTCGAGCACGGACGGCGGCGGGTCGCCGCGGAGCGAGAAGTCGTGCACGCGCCGACCGACCGTCCGGAACCGCCACGCGCCGACGGCGAGCATGGCCACGCTCGCCGCGGCGAGGGCCACGGCCGTCAGCCGCGACGCGGCCGTGCCGTAGAGGTGGACGAGCGTCAGCGCCCCGGCGAGGAAGGCGAAGGCGGTCCGGAGGTACGACAGCACGGTCCGCTCGTTGGCCATCTGCGTCCGCTCGACGGCGAGGTGGTCCCGCAGGATGAGCCGCTGCAGGGCGAAGGCCTCGGCTTCGAGGCGCTCGGCCTCGTCGCGCCGCGACCGCGTGCGGGCGCGGATGGCCGCGCGGGCCGCAGCGCGGGCCGTCGCCGGGACGGCGAGAGGCGAGAGGCGGCGCCAGCGCATCAGGCGGCCTCGCGGACAGGGGCCACGCCCGCCTCGGGGGCGTCGGGAAGGGCGAACGGCGCGAGCGCGTCCCCGACCGGCCGCGCGTCGGGGAACCACCGCAGCAGCCGGCGGATGACGTCGTCCAGGAGCGCGTCCGGGCACGACGCGCCGGCGGTCAGCAGAACCTCCACGGGGCCGCCGCCGGGACCGTCGGCGGGCTTGCCGATCGGCAGCCAGTCGGGCGTGGCGCGCGCGCCGCGCGTGCGCCAGTCCACGTGGAGGATCTCGCGCGGGCTCACGAGGTCCTCCGCGGACTCGACGAAGTACGTCGGCACGCCGGCGTCCTCGCACAGCTCGACGAGGTGGCTCGTGTTGGACGAGTTGTAGCCGCCCACGATGAGCGCAAGGTCGCCGCCGGACGCGATGAGCGCGAGGGTCGCGTTCTGGTTCTCGTTCGTCGCGTAGCAGAGCGTGTCGCTCGTGTCGGCGAAGTGCGTGCCCACGGCGTCCGGGCCGTATTTCACCACCATCACGCGCTTCAGGTAGTCGGCAATGGCCTGCGTCTCGGTGGCGAGCATCGTCGTCTGGTTGACGACGCCGATGCGGGCGAGGTCACGGTCCGGGTCGAAGCCTTCGGAGGCCCGGTCGGCAAAGTGGTCGTAGAAGAACGCGCG
>JANPJI010000762.1:0-5495 GCA_031425425.1 Rubricoccaceae bacterium | reverse complement strand
GCCCGCTGCGCGCCGGCCACCCGCTCGGCCTCGACGAGGCGCTCGGCGTCGAGCCCGCGGACCCGGTCGGCGTGGGCGGCGAGGTCCGCGGACCGGTCCGCGAGGTCGCGTTCGACTCCGACGAGCGCGGTCCGGTCGCGTTCGAGGGCGGCTTCGCCCGTGGCGAGGCGCGCGCCGTGGCCTTCGGCGGCGTCAGCGGCGTCGCGCGCCGCGATGTCCAGGGCGTCGCGTTCGGTCTGGAGGTGGGTGTGGTCGTGGGCGGCGAGGGCGAGTTCGAGGCGCCGGAGGCGGTCCGCGAGGCGCGCGTGCGTGCGCGCCTTGCCGGCCTGCCGTTCGAGCGAGCGGACCTGCTTGTCGACCTCCTCGACGATGTCGTCGAGCCGCGTGAGGTCCGTCTGCGTCGCGGCGAGGCGCTTGAACGTCTGCTCGCGGCGGCGCTTGTACTTGGTCACGCCGGCCGCCTCCTCGAAGAGCCGGCGGCGGTCGGCGGCGTTCTCCGAGAGGATGTCCTCGACCATCGAGAGCTCGATGACCGAGTACGCGCCCGCCCCCATGCCGGTGTCCATGAACAGGTCGAGGACGTCGCGGAGGCGGCAGACGGTGCCGTTGAGGAGGTAGTCCGAGTCGCCGTTGCGGTAGAGGCGCCGCGTGACCGTGACCTCGGTGTACTCGGTCGGGAGGACGCCGCGCGTGTTCTCGACCGTGAGCGAGACCTCGGCCATGCCGAGCGGCTTGCGCCCGGCGGCCCCGTTGAAGATCACGCCGCCCATCGAGTCGCTGCGGAGCAGGCGGGAGCGCTGCTCGCCGAGGACCCACCGCACGGCGTCGATGATGTTGGACTTGCCGCAGCCGTTCGGGCCCACGATGGCCGTTACGCCGGGCGAGAACGCAACGGTCGTCTTCTGGGCGAAGCTCTTGAAGCCGTGGAGGTCGAGCCGGCTGAGGTACATCGAGGGCGGGGGAGACGCCCGCAAGATACCGGCGGGGCACGCGCCTTCCCGTGACGCATGTGGCGTGTATCCCGCGCATCCGGTCCGATCCGTACGAAATGACCTGCCCGGTCGACTTGTCCACGTAAAACGTGACGGCTTGGAGGTACACCCCGCCTGAGACCTCGACCCGCTCCCCGGCACGTGCCGAGGGAGGCGTTTCCCCTAACGGACGACGGTCACGACGCGTGCAGCGGAACCCCGGGACGTCGACAGGCGCAGCACGTACGCGCCCGGTGCCAGCCCGCGCGCGTCGAGCGCCGCGGTGTGGTCCCCGTCGGCGTGCGGGCCGGAGGCCAGAAGCGCCACGCGCCGGCCGAGGGCGTCGTAGAGCGTGAGGGTGGCTACCCCGGCCTCTGTGGTATACCTCACGCGCGCCCCGGCCCGGAGCGGGTGAGGGGCGGGCACGTCCAGCCCCAGCTCGACGGGCGCCCCGGACCCCTCGGCGGCCGTGGACCCGGCACCCTCGATCGGACGACGGTAGAGCGCATTCAGCACTGTCTCGCCGGCCCGGGTGCACTGGGCCAGTGCGTAGGCGAACTGCGACGACGCCGCCACGAAGCTCCCCGTCGGCACGCACGGCACGCGGTTGGGGCCGACCTGCGACGTGGGATAGTCGCCCGTCGCCTCCGCCGGGGCGCGCCCGCTCTGCACCGACGTGTAGAAGCGGACCCGGAGGTCGGTCCCCTGGGCGAACGTCGCCACCGTCGCGTGACGCGCACTCGACGCGAGCACCGGCGCGACCGTCAGGACCGCCCCCGCCGCGACCTCCGTCCACGCCGCCCCGTCTGCCGAGGCGACGAGCACGCGGGTGCCCGTGACCGTCGAGATGCCGGACACGAAGAAGGAGTCGCGCGAGGAGTAGAGGAACTGCGAGCCGAGCCCGGTCGCCGCCGAGCCCGTCCACGTCTGGCCGCCGTCGGCCGAGCGGAAATACCGGGCGTCCGGCGCCGAGCCCGTCGTGGCCACGAACACGCCGCCGTTCGACGCCACGCGGAAGAAGGTCTCGGCCGGCAGCTTGGGCTCGAGCGTGGCGAAGTCGTCGCGGGTGACGAAGAGCCGGTTCGCGTTCGAGAGCACCGCGTGCGACCGTCCATTCCCGTCCGCCCGCGCCAGCCCGACGAAGTAGCCGTCGAGCGGGGCCGCCGCGGCGCTCCGCTCCGTCCACGAGGCTCCGTCGTCGACCGAGACGTGGAGGGATGTCCCGGGCAGGTGGGCGACCACCGTCGCCTCCGCTCCGTAAAGCGTGCCGGCCGCCGCGACCGGCTCGACGAGCGCCCACGTCTCCCCGTCGTCGGTCGAGCGGTAGGGCCGGGCCGGGTTGAAGCCGGCCAGCGCGTGGACCGCCTCGTCGGAGGCGACGACGGCGCTCACGGCGAAGATGCTGCTCCGGGGCAGGCGCGTCGAGTCGATGCGGACCCACTGCGCGTGGGCAGCCGGGGCGGTCAGGGAGGCGAGGGCGAGGACGAAGGCGAGGCGCATGGGGTCGGGCGCAGGGTGGGACCCCAAGGTGGGCTCCCGTCGCGACCGTCGGCATCCCCGGCATAGGGGAGGGCAGGACCGTGCCCCGGCCGCTCAGGCGGGCTCGGGGCGGCGCGAGCGAGCGAGGCCGGCCCGCGCCAGCGCCCCCAACAGCTCGGCGTCCGTCGGCTGGACGAGGACGGTCGGCCGGCCGCGGACGCCCGCGATCTCGACCGTCGGCGAGACGTAGCCGCAGTCGTCGTCCGCTCCGGCCGGTCGTGCCAGCGCCTCGTAGCGGTGAGGCACGTCCGCCCGGCGCAGCCTGGCGAGGACGTCGGCCGTGCGGCCGCAGTCGGGGTAGCCGAAGACGAGGACGGGCGGCGTCGGGAGGGGGGAGGCCATGGGGGCGAGAGGGTGTGCGAGCACCCGCGGGGTGCATTCGGTGGCGGGCTGGAGCCGGACGGCCCGCTCCAGCCCACGTGGGTCAGACGGCAGCGCGTTCGAGTGCCGGGTAGTCCGTGTAGCCCTGCGCGAAGCCCTCCGGGCCGGGCGCGTAGAACGTCGCCTGGTCCGCCTCGGCGAGGGGCGCGCCGGCCGCCATCCGCTCGACGAGGTCCGGGGTGGCGATAAACGGCCGACCGAAGCCCGCGAGGTCGGCGGTGCCGCCAGCGAGCGCCGCCTCGGCCGTCTCCGCCGTAAAGCCGCCCGTTCGGATGAGCGTCCCGGAGAACGCGCCGCGGATGGCGGCGAGCGTCGTCTCGGGCACGGCCGCGCCGCCCATCGCACTGTGGTCGACGATGTGGAGGTACCCGATCCCGAGCGCCGCCAGTTCACGGGCGAGGTGCGCGTGCGTCTCGTCGACGCCGTCGTAGGCCGCCAGGTCGCCGGCCCCGCTGTGCGGCGAGAGGCGCAGGCCCGTCCGCTCGGCCCCGATCTCGGCCGCGACGGCCCGTGCGACCTCGACCGCGAACCGGGCGCGGTTCTCGACCGACCCGCCGTAGCGGTCCGTGCGCTGGTTGGCGGAGGGGTGCATGAACTGCTCGACGAGGTAGCCGTTGGCCCCGTGGACCTCCACGCCGTCGAAGCCGGCCTCCCTGGCGAGGCGCGCCGCGTGGCCGTGCTCGGCGACGGCCGCCTCGACCTCGGCCGTGGTCATCGCGCGCGGGACGGGCTGGGGCTGCATCTGCTGCTGGTCGGTCCACATGTCGCCCTTCGCGGCGACCGCGCTCGGGGCGAGGATTTCCGCGCCCTCGGGCAGGTTCAGCGGGTGCGCGATGCGCCCGGTGTGCATCAGCTGAACGACGATGCGTCCGCCGCGGGCGTGGACGGCGTCCGTGACGAGCTTCCAGCCGGCGACGTGCTCGTCGGTAAACAGACCCGGGATGCGGGCGTAGCCGAGGCCGTTCGGCGAGGGCGACGTGCCCTCGGTCACGATCAGGCCGGCCCCAGCGCGCTGGCCGTAGTACTCGGCCATCATCGCGTTGGGGACGTTCCCGAGCGCGCGGCTTCGCGTCATCGGGGCCATCACGACGTGGTTCTGAAGGTCGAGGCCGGCCCAGCGGGCCGGGGCGAGCAGGTGGGTCAGGTCGGACATGAGGGGGAGGAAGAGAGGGAGACAGGGTCGGGCAGAGCCCGGGTGAGAAGCGCGACGAGCGTCGCGACGTCGGCGTCGCTGAGGCCATCGAGGCTTGCGGCGTGGAGCGTGGCCAGAGGGCCATCGAGCGCGGCGAGCGTGGCGTAACCGAGGGGCGTGAGCGCGCAGCGAACGCACCGGGCGTCGGCGGGGCAGCGGACGCGCTGGACGAGGCCTTTCGCTTCGAGTCGGCCCATCAGGCGCGTGACGCCGGGCTCGGGCTCGATCATCCGCTCGCCGACCGTCATCGTCGGCAGGTGGCCCTCGCCGCCGCGCTCCGCCCCGCGGAGAATGCGGAGGACGTTGAACTGCTGGCCGGTGAGGCCGTGGGCCTGGCACAGCGCCTCGTGCTCGCGGCGCAGGCGCGCCGCGGTGCGGACGACGGCGACGACCGCCGCTCCGCGAGCGGCGACCGAGTCGACGAGAATGGTTGACGCGTCAGGCATGTCGGAAGGGTACAACCAATTGCTTGACGTGTCAAGCATCTGGGTCGAAAGAACCCGGAGCGCGCCGCCCGCCGTCTGCGGCGCACTCCGGGCACGGCCGGGCTAGACCTCCTCGATCGTCACCGAGTCCATCGTGTCGCCCTGCCGGATCGCGTCCACGACCTCGACGCCTTCGGTGACCGTGCCGAAGACGGTGTGCTTGCCGTTGAGGTGCGGCTGCGGGGCGTGCGTGATGAAGAACTGCGAGCCGTTCGTGTTCGGGCCGGCGTTGGCCATCGAGATCACGCCGCGCTCGTGCGTCAGCGGGTTGCCGGCCGTCTCGTCCTCGAACTTGTAGCCTGGTCCGCCCATGCCGGTCCCGGTCGGGTCGCCGCCCTGGACCATGAAGTTGGGAATGACGCGGTGGAACACGAGCCCGTCGTAGAACCCGTCGCGGGCGAGCGTGACGAAGTTGTTGACCGTCTTGGGCGCGTGCGCCGCGGCGAGGTCGAGCACGATCGCGCCGCGCGGCGTCTGGATGGTGGCGCGGTAGGCCTTGTCGGCGTCGATCTGCATGTCGGGGAGGGCGGTGTAGTCCATCGGGGGAAGGGGATTGGGTGAGAGGTCGGAGATTTCCGGTGCCGGGTGGAAGGCGGCGCAGAGCGTCCGGTTCCACCCCGGCCGCGCGGATGGCGCTCAGACGTCGCCGTTGCGGGTCATGGCCGGTGGGCTGTCGACGGTGGGCCGTCAGCACGACCGCACTCGTCCAGCGCCAACACTCAATTCTTTGTCATCCTGAACTTGATTCAGGTAGGACTTACGCAGTTGGCAATCCCCCATTGCCGTCATTCCCGCGGAGGCGGGACCGCGCAGCGACGGCGCAGCCAATCCATCGGCCTCATGAACGTTGCGGTGGCCCTGAAGATGGATCCCCGCCTCCGCGGGAATGACGTTATAGGGGGTGTTTGGCGCGATCCTGGCTCAACT
>JANPJI010000761.1:0-2922 GCA_031425425.1 Rubricoccaceae bacterium | reverse complement strand
CCGCCTCGGCCACGGTCGCGGAGGCGGCGACCTCCGCGATGAGGGCGCGATCGGTTCGGAGGTAGGCGTCGAGGATCTCGACGGCGAGGGCGTCGTCGCCGTCGGTGAGGGCACGCAGGTGGGCGAGAACGTCCGAGGGCGAGGGGAGGCCGTCTGGGAGCGTCGCGGCCTGCAGCGGCGGCGGGGCCGGAGCCGATGTCGCGGACGCCGGCGTGCGCGCCGCGGCCCGGGCGAGCGCGTCGCGGAGCACGTCGAGGCGAACCGGCTTGGCGAGGTAGTCGTCCATGCCGGCCGCGCGGCAGCGCTCGGCGTCGCCGGCGACGGCGTTGGCCGTGAGCGCGATGATGGCGGGCTGCGGCCCGCCTGCTGCGCGGATCGCGCGCGTGGCGTCGAGCCCGTCCATCTCGGGCATCTGGACGTCCATCAGGACGACGTCGTAGCGGCCCGTCGCGACGGCCTCGACGGCGGCGCGGCCGGTCTCGACGACCGTCGCCGCGATGCCGAGGTGGCGCAGCTGGCCGACGGCGACGCGCTGGTTGACGGGGTGGTCCTCGGCGAGGAGCACGCGGCCGGGCATGACGCCCGCCTCGGGCCGCCAGCCCACGCCGGCCCGCGTCCCCGACGCGACCTCACCGACGAGCCGCCCGAGAGCCGTCCGGAGCCGCTCGGCGCGGACCGGCCGGGCCACGACCGCGTCGACGAGCCTCGATTCCCGAACGGCCGCGCCGACGGGCGCGAGCAGTACGACAGGCCGGGCACCGCCGGACGCGTGCGCGCGGAGCTGGCGGACGGCGTCGAGCCCGGGTACCCCGCCGAGGTCGTGGTCCACGACAGTGACGGCGTAGCGCCCGCCGCCGTCGAGGTAGGCGAGGGCTCCTTCGGCGGAGCGCTCGACGTGCGGGACGAAGCCGGCCTCGCGGGCGAGGTCCGCCAGGGCCGCCCCGCCGGGTACGGAGGCGTCCACGACGAGGATGGGCGGGCTGCCGGCGAGGACGGGCGCGCGCAGCGGCGGGGCCGCGCCTTCGGGCAGGGCGACGGTGAAGGTGAACGTCGAGCCCTCGCCGGGCACGCTCTCGGCGACGAGCCGGCCGCCCATGCGCTCGGCGAGGCGCCGCGAGATGGCCAGCCCGAGGCCCGTCCCGCCGTAGCGCCGCGTCGTGGACGCGTCGACCTGCGTGAACGGCTCGAAGAGCGCGTCGAGGCGGCCCGGCGCGATGCCGATACCGGAGTCCGACACGGCCACGCGGAGATCCACGAAGAAGCCGTGGCGCTCGCCCGCCGAGACGTCCACGACGACCTCGCCCTCTGGCGTGAACTTGACCGCGTTCGAGACCAGGTTGAGCAGGATCTGGCGCAGCCGCACCGCGTCGCCGACGACGCGCGCCGGGACGCCCGGGTGGATGCGGCCGACGAGCCGGACGCGCCGCTGCGCCGCCTCGCGGGCGACGACGTCGAGCGTGTCTTCGACAACGTCGCGGAGGCTCAGCGGCTGCGCTTCGAGGTCGATGCGGCCGGCCTCGATCTTCGAGAAGTCCAGAATGTCCGAGATGATGCCCAGCAGCGCGTCGCCCGAGGCGCGGATGGTGCCGAGGGCCTCGCGCTGGTCCGCGGAGAGCGTCGTCGTGGCGAGCACGTCGGTCATGCCGATCACGCCGTTGAGCGGCGTCCGGATCTCGTGGCTCATCGTGGCCAGGAAGTCGCTCTTGGCCTGGGCGGCGGCGAGGGCGTCCTCGCGGGCGGCGTCGAGGCGCTCCACGATCTGCTGCCGCATCCGGAACAGGTACATCCCGAGGACAGCGAGCGACGTCAGCGTGGCCATGAACGCGCCCGGCGGGACGAGCGGCGTGGGGAGCGTGTACGCCGCGGCCCCGGTCGCGAGGACGAACGCGGCCGAGTAGGCGACGAGCGCGCGGAGCGTCTGGAACCCCGCCGAGCACCCGATGAACACGAGCACGAGCCCGAACGCGGCCGTCGGCGAGAGGTCGTTGACGGTCGCGAGCCCGATCTGCCACGCCGACACGACGACGAAGAGGCCGTAGACGAGCCCGATCGCGTTGCGCCGCACCCAGTCGTTGACGAACGTCAGCCCGACGAGCGCGACGGCCGAGAGGCCCATCGCGAGGCGCCCCGCAGTGGGGTCGATGTCGGCCGGCGAGTCCAGCCGGTAGAGCAGGCCGATCGCGACGAGCACGAGCCCGCCCACGGCCAGCAGGACGCGGTAGAGCCGGAGGGTCGAAGAGGCGAGGCGCTCGGTCATGTCCGGCAGATTCGACCCGCGCGGGGTCGATTGGTAACCGCCCGGACGCCGGGTGGGGCGCGGGCCGTGACAGCGGGGGGCGTCCCCCGGATGGCAAAGGACGCGCCACGGCCTGCCCCGAGCCGCCGGGTATCTTCAGCGCCCCCCACGTGTGACCCGATGACGACGATTCCGCCCGCTGACGCCCCGCTCTCCGCCCGCCCCGCCCGCGGGGCGGAACTCGTGCTCGACGTCGTCGCCTTCGGCGACCGCGGCAAGAGCATCGCCCGGATCAACCTGCCGGCCGACGAGGGCGGTGCCGCCGAGCGGTCCGGCTACGTCGTGTTCGTGCCCGGAGCGGTCCCCGGCGACCGCGTCCGGGTCCGCATCGCCAAGCGCAAGAAGGGCTACGCCGAGGCGCGTGTGCTGGAGCTGCTCACGCTGAGCCCGCTCCGCGTCGTGCCGCGGTGCCCGTACGCGGACCCCTGCGGCGGCTGCACGTGGCAGCACCTCGCCTACGACGCGCAGCTCGAGATGAAGCGCGAGGCCGTCGAGCGGCTCCTGGCGCACGCGCCGGGGCTGGACCTCGCGAGCGTTCCGGTCCGTCCGGCGATCGGGGCGGACCGTGACGAGGGCTCGGGCGGGATCTACTATTACCGCAACAAGATGGAGTTCTCGTTCGCGGC
>JANPJI010000760.1:0-5087 GCA_031425425.1 Rubricoccaceae bacterium | reverse complement strand
CCTTGAGGCGGCCGCCGGTGCCGACGGGCCACGCCATCGGGGTCGCGGCGATGCCGAGGCTCTCCTCGATGTCCTGGAGCAGGTCGAAGGGGTCGCGGCCCTCGAGGTCGAGCTTGTTGACGAAGGTCAGGATGGGCGTGTCGCGCATCCGGCACACGTCCATGAGCTGCTTCGTGCGGCTCTCGACGCCCTTGACGGAGTCGATGACCATCAGGGCAGAGTCGACGGCGGTGAGGACGCGGAAGGTGTCCTCGGAGAAGTCCTCGTGGCCGGGCGTGTCGAGCAGGTTCACGACGCAGTCGTCGTAGTCGAACTGCATCGCGGACGCCGTGACGGAGATGCCGCGGTCGCGCTCGACGGCGAGCCAGTCCGACGAGCCGGCGCCCTTGCCCTTGCGCGAGCCGGTTGCCTCGGGCGTGTGGATGGCGCCGCCGAGGCGCAGCAGGCGCTCGGTCAGCGTCGTCTTGCCGGCGTCCGGGTGCGAGATGATGCCGAACGTGCGGCGCCGGGCGACGGCGGCGTCGAGCGCGGCATCCGGACGCGCGTCGTCAGGCTGGACCGCCTCGGGCTGGACCGCCTCGGGCTGGACCGCCTCGGGCTGGACAGCGGCATCGGGTGCGTCGGCGTCGGGAGCGGCGTCGGGGGCGTCGGGCAACGGGGCGGGGGAGGGCACGGCCGGAGGCTACTGCCGGCGCCTGCGCGCCGCGGCGAAGAGGTCGGAAATTGCGTCTGAAACCCGGCCCTCTTCAAAACGTTTGTCACGACAGCTAACCCTGCCCGCCATGACCCTCACCGGCCTCCACCACGTCTCCGCGATCACGGCGCGCATCGCGGACAACAAGCGCTTCTACACCGAGACGATGGGCATGCGCCTCGTCAAGCGGTCTGTGAACCAGGACGATGTCCGCGCCTACCACCTGTTCTACGCTGACGCGGCGGGCAGTCCCGGTACGGACCTGACGTTCTTCGACTACGCGGCGCGCCCGGAGACCTTCGGCACGCGCAGCGTCACGCGGACCGGCCTGCGCGTCTCGGGCGAGGCGTCGCTCGCGTGGTGGGCGCAGCGCCTCGCCGAGCACGGCGTCGCGGCCGGCCACATCGTCGAGCGCGATGGCCGCCTCACGCTGGACTTCGCCGACGCCGAGCGCCAGCGCCTGTCCCTCGTCGACGACGGCGGGGCGGGCGACGCGCCGGTCGTGTGGGACGCCAGCCCGGTCCCGGCCGAGCATCAGATCCGCGGCCTCGGGCCGGTCGTGATGAGCGTCCCGGACCTGACGGCCACCGACGCGATGCTCCAGCGCGTCCTCAATATGCGCCCCGTCCGGACCTACGCGCACCCCGAGACGCCGGCCAACACCGTTCACGTGTACGAGATGGGGGAGGGCGGGCCACACGCCGAGCTCCACGTGGCCGTGCAACCGGACGCGCCGGTCGTGCGTGCGGGCGCGGGCGGCGTCCACCACGTCGCCTTCCGGACGCCCGACGAGGCGCAGTACCACGCGTGGGCTGCGCGGCTGACCGAGTTCGGACTTCAGCACAGCGGCGAGGTGGACCGGCACTACTTCCGGAGCCTGTACGTCCGCGAGCCCGGCGGCATCCTGTTCGAGATCGCGACCGACGGCCCCGGCTTCGCCGTCGACGAGGACGCCGCGACGCTCGGCGAGTCCGTCGTACTGCCGCCGTTCCTTGAGCCGCGCCGCGCCGAGATCCTCGCCGGCCTCAAGCCGATCGACTGAGGGCGTCTGCGGGGAAGCTGCGCGTGGTCTCCAGAAAGCTGTGAAGCGTCGCGGGGAGGTCGCCGAGGCGCTTCGTGGCCATAGCCCAATCGGGAAACAGGCGGTCGTCGCCACCGGCGACGTCGCGCACGGCCCCGCACGCGAGAGCCTCGACATTGGTGTGCCGGCGGTCCCGCTCGATCCGGGTGTAGAGCCCGCGGACATCCGCCTCGGGGCCTTCGAGCCACTGCACGAAGTGGCCAGGGATGCCGGGCAGGTGCGGCGCGTCTCCGTAGAGGAGCAGGCCGGTCACGCCGTGCGCGCCGTTCCAGGCCACGGCCACGGTGAGGATGCGGTCGAGGTCCACCGAACTGAAGGCGCGGCTCGCGCTCGACTGGTACAGGATGACGAACGGCGGAGAGTTCATCGGATCGCGGCGGGCGGGACGGACCGCTAGGGTACAGCGGGACGGCTCCCCGGAGCGGGTTGCAGCGCCAGCCAGGCCGCCCGGAGAGCCACGGCGGCGGCGAGGAGGAGCGCGCCGACCGGGAGCGCCTGGAGGCCCGCCAGGTGGACGACGCCGGCCAGCACGCCCCCGAGCGCCGCGAGAGCCGCATACCGCCGCCAGCCGGCCGAGAGCGCGCCGCGCGCCGCCGCCCATGCCAGGCCGAGGTGCCCCGGAAAGGCCCACAGCAGGTTCAGGTTCGGCCCGGTGACTGTGTGGTCGGTCCCGAGCCACAAAAAGGCCACGACGAGGCCCATCATTCCTACAGCTCCGAACAGGAGCCCGTCGGCCACGCGACCGAGGCGCGCGAAGCGGGCCGGGCGGGCAGCGGAGGCGGCCCACGCGAGCCCGAGCAGCCCGATGACGACCGGCACGACTGGCTCGGGCCGCTGTGGGACCGTCCCGGCCCCCGGCACCCAGAAGAGCGTGTCGCGGGACGCCACGAGCGGCTGCCCGCCGACGGTCGCACGGTCGAGGGCGTCGGCGAGGCCGACGGGCAGAAAGGTCTGCTCGCGGGCCGTCGCCCGGCGGTCGGCGGGCGTCCCGAGGGCGAGGTTCATGCCGAGTGCGATGGCAGGCGCGCCGCGCGTGTTTCGGTAGAGCAGGTCGCGGAAGGTCGGGTCCTCGGTGGCGGGTGCGAGCGCGATGCGGCCCTGGCCGGCCTCAGCCGTGGCGCGGTCCACGACGTCCAGGAGGCGCGTCGAGCAGTTGTCGAAGAAGAAGTCGTATCGGTAGGCCCGGTTCTCGGGGCGCGCGTTCTCGTCGAGGTTGCGCAGGAGCGCCTCGGCGGCAGCAGGGGAGAGGGCGAGGCGCTGCTCGATCATGGGCCGCCCGAGCGCCTGGTAGTGGGCGAGCTCGTCCGCGAACGGGGCCGTGTCGAGGATGTAGTCCAGCTGGCCGCGCGCGAAGCGGACCATGAAGAAGGGCTGGTTGAAGTCGAACGTGCCGAAGTTGTAGGCCCGGTCCAGCCCGCGCGTCTCGCTGCGGATGCGGATGGCGCTGTGCCCGAAGAGGCTGTAGACCTCCGTCCCGGGCAGCATCGTCAGGAGCGACACGGCGAGCGTGTCGGGAGCCCTGGCGGGCGGGACCGGCAAGGCCGTCTGCGCCGCGGCGGGTGCGGCGGCGAGCAGGGCGAGGAGGAACAGTGCGCGCATCCGGCAAGATACCGGGCACCCGCCGGGCCGATCTTCCGCCCAGGTCCGGGTTCAGCCGGCTCACTCTCCGCACTTAGCTCCTCGCCACGTGACCCGCCGCGACCGCTCTCGGATCGTCCTCGACCGCCTCCGCACCGCCATCCCGCGCGCGGAGACCGAGCTGGACTACCGGACCCCGTTCGAACTCCTCATCGCCGTGATCCTCTCGGCGCAGTGCACCGACAAACGCGTCAACCTCGTCACGCCGGCTCTCTTCGAGGCGTACCCGGACGCCGCGGCGATGGCGCAGGCGTCGGCCGACGAGATCCGCCCGTTCATCGCGTCCGTCTCGTACCCGAACAGCAAGGCCACCGCCCTCGCCGAGACGGCGCGCGCGCTCGTGGACCGCTTTGGCGGGGACGTCCCGCGCGACCACGCCGACCTCGTGACGCTGCGTGGCGTCGGGCGCAAGACCGCCAACGTGGTCGTCGCCGTGGCCTTCGACACGCCTGCCCTGGCCGTGGACACGCACGTGTTCCGCGTCGCCAACCGCATCGGGCTCGTCCGCGACGCGCCGACTCCGCGCGCGGTCGAGGACGGCCTCGCCCGGGTCGTCCCGCGCGACGAGTGGGGCGAGGCGCACCACCTGCTCATCCTCCACGGCCGGCAGACGTGCGAGGCGCGCACACCGCACTGCGACCGCTGCGTCCTCGCCGCGCCCGCCGACGAGCCTGCCCCCGCGAAGGCGGGGGGCGAGACGCTGTGCGACTACCTCGCCGCGCTGCAGGCACTTCCCGCTCCCCGCGCCGGCCTCGATCCGAAACGCGGGCGCTACTTCTCGGCCACGGCGAGGCGCTACTTCGACACGCCCACGCTGCGCCCGGATCGCCGGGGCGTCGAGCAGATCGCCGATCCGTGGACGGGCTCGATGAACGTCTTCGACGCGAGGACGGGCAAGACGACCCGCCGCGTACGCGACTACCGGGTGTGAGGGAAGGCCGCCGTGCCACTTGGCCCCGGCCGCTTCCCGCTCGGCCCCTCCTTATCTTTCCGCTCCAGTTCCGAAGCGCTTCCACCACCGCCATGACGAGCCCGACCGACACCGACGCCCCGCTCTCCGCCTACGAAAAGGCCCCCTCGGACGGCTCGGCGCTGGACCCGCGCTGCGTTCCCCAGACGCTCGACGGCGAGCCGCCCATCGGCGACGAGATCGTCCGCCCGAACTATCCCGCCGAGGACGAGCGCAACTGGGGCTTTCTCTTCGACCGCCAGATGGAGATGCTCCCCGGCCGCGCCGGGGCGGCGTACCTCCGCGGCGTCGGCACGCTGGGCATGACGTCCGAGCGCATCCCCGCCCTCGCCGACCTCTCGGCCGCCCTCGAGCGGACCGCCGGCTGGCGCGTCGCCCGCATCCCGGGCCTGCTCCACGAGCGGGACTTCTTCACGCTTCTCTCGCGCCGCCTCTTTCCCTCCACGGACTACATCCGCGGCACGGACGAACTGGACTACACGCCGGCCCCGGACCTCTTCCACGACATCTTCGGCCACATGCCGATGCTGACGGAGCCGGCCTTCGCGGACTTCTACCAGCTCTTCGGCCCGGCCGCCCTGAGCGCGGAGGGCGTCGACCGGCAGAGCCTGGAGCGGCTCCACTGGTTCGCCGTCGAGTTCGGGCTGATCCGCGACCCCGCCGAGATCCGGATCTTCGGGGCCGGCGTCCTCTCGTCGAAGGAC
>JANPJI010000759.1:0-1588 GCA_031425425.1 Rubricoccaceae bacterium | reverse complement strand
CGGGCCGGACGCCTCGCCGGACCTCGGCAACGCGCTCCCGCTCTCGAACATTCCGCTCGGCACGGCCGTCCACTCGATCGAGATGAAGCCCGGCAAGGGCGCGCAGATGGCCCGCTCCGCCGGGACGTACGCCCAACTCACGGCCCGCGACGCGGGCTTCGCGACGCTCAAGCTGCCCTCCGGCGAGATCCGCCTCGTGCCGGCCTCGTGCATGGCGACGATCGGTGTCACGTCCAACCCGGACCACATGAACATCGAGATCGGCAAGGCCGGCCGCAGCCGCTGGCTCGGCATCCGCCCGCAGACGCGCGGCGTGGCCATGAACCCGGTCGACCACCCGATGGGCGGCGGCGAGGGCAAGGCCTCGGGCGGCCACCCGCGCAGCCCCACCGGCGTCCCCTCGAAGGGCTTCAAGACGCGCCGCAAGCGCCTCGCCTCCGACCAGTTCATCGTCCGCCGCCGCAAGGCCAAGAAGTAACCGACCATGGCACGATCGCTCAAGAAAGGCCCCTACGTGTTCTACAAGCTCGCCCGCAAGGTCGAGGAGATGAACAGCGGCGGCAAGAAGCGCGTGATCAAGACGTGGAGCCGCGGCTCCATGATCACGCCGGACATGCTCCAGCACACGTTCGCCGTCCACAACGGGAAGCTGTTCATCCCGGTCTACGTGACCGAGAACATGATCGGCCACCGGCTCGGGGAGTTCGCCCCGACGCGGACGTTCCGCGGCCACGTGGCCGGCAAGAAGGACCGCCGCCGCTAACCCCACGCGTCGCGCGCGTCGTCTGAAACGCACCCTTGCCAGGCTCACGCCTCGGGGTGAACACGGACCGCGACGCGCGCCCCCCAATACCCTCATGGAAGCACGCGCCAAGCGGAAGTACATCCGCTCCAGCCCCCGCAAGATGCGGATCGTGGCCGACGTCGTCCGCGGCAAGAATGTCGCCGACGCCCTCCGGACGCTCCACTTCTTGCCCCAGAAGGCCTCCCGGCCGATCGAGCTGACCATTCAGTCGGCCGTCGCCAACCTGATCGACCAGAATGACGACCGCATTGACGTCGACACGCTCGTCATCCAGACGATCCAGGTCGACGAGGCCCCGTTCCTCAAGCGCTTCATCCCCGTCTCGCGGGGCCGGGCGCACCCGATCCTGAAGCGGTCCAGCCACCTCACGGTCGTCATCGCGACCCCTGCAGGCACCGACGCCTAGCCCAACACCTGAGCATCATGGGACAGAAGACCAACCCCGTCGGCTTTCGGCTCGGTGTGATCCGCGGCTGGGACTCGAACTGGTATACCGACGGCTCCTTCGCCGACAAGATCGTCGAGGACGAGGAGATCCGCCGCTACCTCGACGCGCGCCTCAAGCGCGCCGACCTCTCGCGCACCGTCATCGAGCGCACGCCAAAGCGCGTCATCCTGACCCTGCACACGTCGCGCCCCGGTGTGATCATCGGCCGCGGCGGCACCGAGGTCGAGAAGCTCCGCGCGGAGCTCCAGAAGATCACGGACAAGGACATCCAGATCAACATCAACGAGATCAAGCGGCCCGAGATCGACGCGACGCTCGTCGCGCAGAACATCGCG
>JANPJI010000758.1:0-3726 GCA_031425425.1 Rubricoccaceae bacterium | reverse complement strand
GGTGGGGCCGTGCGTACGCCTCGCGCCACGCCGCGGTCGCTGCGCCGCCCTCGGGGATCGGGAGCAGCACATCGGCCTTCGCCGCGACGGCCGGCCCGTAGGCCGCGGCGAGCGCAGGCGTCACCGGGAAGACGCGCACCGCCTGCGCCAACACGCGGTCCACCCGGCGGCGGACGGCCCGCTGCTGCACCGGGGGAGTACCCTCCCACAGCTCGGGCTGGTCGTGGAGGACGACGGCGAGCGGGCACCGGAGCGACCTCGCTGCGTGCGCCGCGACAGCCGACTGCTCGGGCGTGAGAACGGTCAGGACCACGTCGGGGGGCGCGGAGCGGACGTGCGCGGCGAGGTCGCGGCCGAGGAGCCAGCGCCGCAGGGCGGCCGAGGCGGGAACGGCGTCGCGGACGGGCGGCCAGCCGGCGCGGCGGTAGGGCAGAGGCAGGCTCGTCCAGCCCGCAGGGAGCGGAAACGCGGCCATTTCGTGGTCCGGAGCCGCCGCGCTCACGCGCCACCCGTCGCGGGCGAGGCGCTCGAGGTGCCGCAGGAGGATGACGGGCGTGCCGGCGCGGTCTGCCGGCGTCGTCAGGTCCACGCAGAGAAGGTGCCGGACGAGCGCGCCGGTGGCGCGGCGAGGCAGGGCGAGCGTCGGCATCGGGTCAGCCGGCCAGCGCCGGCTCGGCCTCCGGCTCGGTCCGGGTCGGCTCGCCGGCCATGGCCCGGAACGTCGCGCTCGACGCGAGCAGCTCGTCGTACGTGCCCGAGGCGGTGACGCGGCCGCGCTCCAGCAGGAACAGGGCGTCGCAGTTGCGGACGGTCGAGAGGCGGTGGGCGATGACCACGATCGTGTGCTCGCCCTGGAGCGCGTTGAGCGCCTCGACGAACTGCCGCTCGGTCTGCGTGTCGAGCGCGCTCGTCGCCTCGTCCATCACGAGCACGTCCGGCCGGTGGTAGAGCGCGCGGGCGATGCCGATGCGCTGGCGCTGGCCGCCCGAGAGGCGCACGCCGCGCTCGCCGACGGCCGTGTCGAGCCCCTCGGGCAGCGAGTCGACGAGCTCGCGGAGCTGGGCCGCGTCGATAGCCGCCCACACCTGCTCGTCCGAGATCTCGTCCGCGTTCATCCCGAAGGCGACGTTGTTGCGGATCGTGTCGTCGGTGAGGAAGATGGTCTGCGGGATGTAGCCGATGCGGCGCTGCCAGGCTGGGAGGCACGTCTGGATGTCCGTTCCGTCCACGGTCACGCGCCCGGCCGTCGGTGTGAGCAGGCCGAGGAGCACGTCCACGATGGTCGTCTTGCCCGCGCCGGACGGCCCGACGAAGCCGACCGACGTGTTCTTGGGGATCGAGAGCGTCACGTCCGCGAGGGCGTCCTCGGCCTGCCCCTCGTAGCGGAACGACAGGCCCTCGACGGCGATCGCGCGCTCGAACGTGACCGCTCCGGCCGGGCCGAGGCGCGCCTTGAAGGCGGCCTCCTGCGCTTCGAGCGCCACGAGGTCCGTGTGGACGACCGCGAGCGAGCGCCGGCCCCACTGGACCGCCGAGACGTTGGCCCAGATCTTCTGAAACGCCGGCATCATGCGCACGAGGGCGACCGCGAGCAGCGCGAGGCTGGGAATCACGGTGTCCAGCGGGCGGTCTTGCGCCATCAGCAGGATGCTCACGCCGAGCAGGCCTGCCACGGCGACGGTCTCCAGGAACAGCCGCGGGAGCGCCGAGATGATGGCGCGGTACTGCGTCGCGCGGGCGTTGAACCACGACGACCGCGCGAAGGCCTCCAGGAAAAAGCTCTCGCGGCCGAGCACGCGCGTGTCCTTGAACCCGCCGAGGCCCTGGTTCACGGCCTGCGTGGTGAGGCTCCGGTGCACCTGCTCCTGCGCAGCGTACCGGTCGATCGTCGCCCGCGTCGCGCGGTAGAACAGGTACACCACCCCGCCGAGGACGCTGAACGCGGCGAGCGTCACGAGGGGCTCGATGGACACCAGGAGCACGAAGATGAGCGAGAGCGTCATCACCTCCATTACGATGCTCATGCCCGGCAGCAGCACGCCGCCGGTGATGTTTCCGGCCTCGGACGACGTGTTGCGCAGCAGCTCGGCCGTGTTCCGCCGGAGGTGGAAGCTGTACGACGAGTGCAGGTACGCCCGGAACAGCCGGTTCGAGATGAGGACCTGCCGCGCCACGCTGAACCGGGTCCGGAAGTACTCGAGGAAGACGAGGTAGACGTTCTTGACCACGAAGAACGCCATCAGGCCGATGGCCGCCCACAGCACCATCTGGCGCGGGCTCGTCAGGCCGAGCGCGTCGTACACCCAGCGCACGCGGGGCATCTCGAGCAGGCGCTCGGGCATGCTGATGACGCTGATGAACGCGGGGATCGCCCCCACGCCGACGACCTCGAACACGGACCCGACGAGCATCATCGCGAAGAGGATGCCGGCGTTGCGCTTCTCGCGGCGGTCGAAGAGGTACGAGAGCTGGGCGAGGATCTCGCGCATGGGAGAGGGGAGAGGCCTAGGGGCGGGCGGCCTGGCGGACGGGGGGAACGAAGGGCGCGAAGACGGCCCGCCAGCGCTCGCCGAACCGCGCCTGAGAAAAGTGCTCCAACCCGGCCGGGACGCCCTTTGGTGCCGCGAGCGCGGAACGGATTCCTTCCCTCACCGCGTCCGGGTCGTCCGGGTCGACGACGAACCCGAGCGCGCCGCCGCGAACGGCCTCCTGGCTCGCGTCCGCCGCCGACGCCACGACGGGTACGCCGCAGGCCATCGCTTCAAGGTAGACGATGCCGAAGCCCTCGCCGCGGCCCGGCATCGCGAAGGCGTCGGCAAGACGGTAGTGGTCCGCCTTCTCCGCCTCAGGGACGTAGCCCGCGAACACGACGCGGTCCGCAACGCCAGCGTCGCGGGCGAGTGCTTCGAGACGCTGCCGGTCGTCGCCGGTCCCGCACACGAGGTACGCCACGTCGTCGCCCAATCCCGGCAGCGCGGCGATGACCTCGTCGAGGCCCTTGTAGTGCTCGGCGCGGTTCAGCCGCGCCATGGTCATGACGACGCGCCGGCCGGCGAGGCCGTAGCGCGCCACGAGGTCCGCCCGCCGCGGACCGGGCGCGAACGCCGAGAGGTCGACGCCGTTGGGCACGACTGCGCCGCGGCCCGGGCGGAGCCGCGCGCGGCGCGCGAACCGGTCCAGCGAGAACGCGCTCGGGGCCACGACGACGGTCGCGCGCCGCGCCGCGGCGAGCGTGGCCGCCATCACCGCCGGACGCTGTGTGTCGGGCCAGTGCGGCGGCCCCCACGCCTCGATCCCATGCACCATCAGCACGAACGGCACGCCCCGTCGCGCCGCGGCGAGGGCCGCGAACGGCGCGAGGTGCAGGTGCCCGCAGAACACGGCGTCGTATCGCCCGCGAACGAGTGCCGACCCGAACGCTCGCCCGAACGCGACCGCACCGCCGGTGCTGCGGGCGTCGAAGCGGACGCCGGACGGGAGCGTCGGAAACTCCTCGTCGAGCGGCGCGCGGGCGAGGACGTCGATGCGGTGGCCGTCCTCCGCGAGCGCGGCGAACAGGTCGCGGTTGACAGCCGCGACGCCTCCGCGGCTGCCGTACGCGTCCGAGACGAGAGCGAGAACGGTCATGCGGCGAGCGCGGGAGCGCCCGTGTGGCGGCCGTACACGGCCCGGGCCCACCCGCGGAGCCCGCGGTCGCGGTCGGACGCGAGGCCGTCCTCCAGAAGC
>JANPJI010000757.1:0-10039 GCA_031425425.1 Rubricoccaceae bacterium | reverse complement strand
GCCGCCGCTCGGAATCGAGGTCCAGGTTCTGGCCTGGGCGTTCTCGCGCTCCGACGGAATCGGGAACACGACGTTCTACAAGTACCGCATCATCAACAAGAGCGGCACGGACATCAACAACACGTACGTGTCCGTCTTCTCTGATCCGGACCTCGGGGGCGCAGTGGACGACTACGTGGGTTCCGACCCGGAAGCTGGTCTCGGTTACATCTACAACGCAGACAACCTCGACGACGCGTACGGGATCCCACCGGCAGTGGGCTACGACTTCTTCCAGGGGCCGATCGTGCCCGATGGCCCCGATGCCGGTACGGATCTGGATACCCTCGGTACATCGTCCTTCATGTACTTCACCAACCTCGGTGGCCCCTCGGGTGACCCCGGAACAGGGGTGGCGCGGTACAACTTCATGCGGAACCTGTGGGGCGATGGCACGGTGATGCGCGCCTTCGGCAACGGGTACGAGCAGACTCAGGGGGAAATCACTCAGTTCGCCTTCCCCGGCGACCCGGTGACAAACCAGGCGTGGAGTGAGTTGAACCCGGGGCCAGGCGTCCCCCCACTTCAGCCAAACGACCGTCGGTTCCTGATCAACACGGGCCCGTTCACCCTCACGAATGGTTCGTCACAGGACATCGTCTTCGGCATCGTGTTCGGGCAGGGAACGAGCAACCTGAACTCGATCACCGAACTTCGTGCGGCCGACCTGCTCGCGCAGACTGCATATGACGCCGGCTTCCAGCTGCCGCCCCCGCCTCCGCCGCCGGACCTGTGCCGAGACGAAGCGGCGACGACCACCACGACAGCTGACGACTTCGGGTCGGGCCAGTGCCTCGAGGGTGTGTCGCAGGACGGCCAGGCCACGCTGGTCTTCGGGTATCCGCCCACGAGCCCGTCCTACCTCGCTCAGTACGAGGTGTTCGACGTGTTCCTGACCGGTCAGGGCGCGGCAGACTCGACGTACAACTTCGAGGGGTTCAAGATTTACCGCTACCCCACGTCGAGCTTCGAGCTCTCCTCGCGCGAGCTCGTGGCGACGCTGGACATCGTGAACGGGATCGGCCAGGACAACGGGCTCGAGTACTCGTACGACATCACGAACCTGACGAACTTCACGGACTACTACTACGGCGTCTCGGCGTATGCCTACAACGAGGAGTCGCAGCCGCAGGAGCTCGAAAGCTCGGACACCAAGATCACGGTCCGGCCGGCCGGTCTGACCGGTGGCGCGGAGACGCAGTCCACCTTCGGCGACTCGCTCGCCGTCACGCCCATCACGCAGCTGGGTGAAGGTTCGGTCGGTGCACGCGTCGTGGATCCGACCCGCATCACGGGCGACACCTACGAGGTGCGGTTCCTCGGGCTGACGAACGCGGACGGCGCGGTCGTGACGACGTACAACATCGTCAACACGACCACGGGCGCGATCGTCCTCAATGGAGAGGACTACTTCGCTCGGACCGGCCTCGCGTTGCCGCAGGGCAACAACGTGGCCGTCGTGGACGGATTTACCTTCGATGTGAACGGACCGGAGCCGGGGATCAAGGACTTCCAGACGATCCAGAACGGACAGGGTCCTCTGACCCCGTTCGAGCCGGCGGCTGCCGGTTTCCAGGGCTTCCCACTCACGTCGTTCCCGGTCGGGACGGACCGCCCGCTGGAGCGCCAGCAGGTCGGGCCGGCCGAGTGGCTGTTCCACGCCGGCGGTGCAGCCGATGGGACGTACGATACGTTCGTGGCGCGCGCGTTGCGCGGCGGGGCAAACGTCCCGGCCGTCGGAGCGAGCGACTACGAGATGCGCTTTACGGGGACCAGTGTGGCCTACCGTGCCTTCACGGACCAGGGCACGCTCACGGTTCCGTTCGAGCTCTGGGAGCTCCAGGCCTCGCCGGACGACCCGAGCGACGACGTGCGGCTGATCCCGTTCATGAACCCCGAAGGGACCCCGGACTCGTACGAGCTCGGCCCCACGGACCACCCGGTCTCGGGTGGGACCAACGATCCGTTCACGGACTGGATCTACTGGGAGCGCCCGCTGAACCGGACGCCTGGACAGGCGGGCTACAACGCCTACCTCAACGGGGGTACTGTCGACCCGACCCAGGCAAGTCAGGAGATCTTCGCGCGCATGGTGCTCGTGAGCTTCAACGGCGGGAACGTCCCCGGGCCGTACGCCCAGAGGGTTCCGGAGCCGGGCACGATCTTCCGGATCGTGACCTTCAAGCCGAACCAGCCCGGTGACGTGTTCAGCATCAACACGGCCAACCGCCAGCTGACGAGCCCCACCCTGGAGGACCAGGAGGCGGCGCTCGACCGGATCGCGGCGGTTCCGAACCCCTACTACGGCACCTCCGCGTACGAAACGGGCAACCTGAGCCGCGTCATCCGCTTCACCAACCTGCCGGAGCAGGTGGCGACGATCCGCATCTTCACGGTGTCCGGGTCGCTCGTCCAGACGCTCCGCAAGGAGGGCTCGAACCGGTCGCTGGACTGGGACATGCAGACGTCGAACAACCTCCCGGTGGCTTCGGGCATGTACCTCGTGCACGTGGACATCGAAGGGATCGGTGAGCGCACGCTCAAGCTCGGCGTCATCAACCGCCGGACCCAGATCACCGTCTTCTAAACGCCGGTCCCCGCGACCACCAACAACCCCTGATGATGAAGACCAAAATCCTCGCACTCTGCGCTACCGCCGCGGCCCTTCTGGGGCCCGGCGCGACGGGCGCTGCGGCGCAGGACGACCGTGTTGGGACGGCGGCTATGGAAGAGCTGCTCGTTCCCGTCACGCCTCGCACTGTCGCCCTCGGATCGGCTCTCACAGCCGGCCTGGCCAACGTGAGCGGCGTCGAAGCCGTTCAGAGCAACCCGGCTGCGCTGCTCGGGAGCGTGGGCACCAACGCCCTGTTCAGCCGCAGCGAGTACGTTGCGGACATCGGCATCAACTACTTCGGTATCTCCCAGAGCTTCGGGGCCAACAGCGTGGCTCTCACGCTCACCAACTGGGACTACGGCGACATCCCCCGCACGTCGGAGGACAGCCCGGAGGCCGGCTCGCTGACGTTCACGGCGTCGACGTATGTGGCCGGTGCCACGTACAGCCGCCGGTTCACGGACCGGATCGGCGCGGGCTTCACGCTCAAAGCACTCGGCCGGACCATCGACGCCGCGACGGCGAGCAGCGTCGCCTTCGACGCCGGTATCACGTACGTCGTCGCCGAGTCGGGCCTGCGCTTCGGCGTGGCGCTGCAGAACCTCGGCGGCGAGATGACCTTCAGCGGCGGTGGGCTCAACCAGTCCATCGGGCAGAACGGGCCGAACGGCGAGAACACCATCGGTGGTGAGATCGACGACCTCCCGGGCCAGCTGCCGTCCGTCCTCAACTTCGGCGCGAGCTACACGCGCCAGTTTGCGGGCGAGGTGTCGGTGACGGGCCTCGCCAACTTCAAGTCGGTCTCGTACGACCTGGAGCGCTACTCGGCGGGCCTGGAGCTCGGATACGCGAGCATGATCTATGCCCGCGGCGGCATCGACATGACGTCGGAGCCGGACCAGGACATCTGGCAGGGCTGGAACCTCGGCGCGGGCCTGGACCTCAACCTCCAGAACACCAACCTGAAGGTGGACTACGCCTTCCGGCCGACGAACGTCTTCGGCAACGTCAACGTGTTCTCGGTCGGGATCGGCCTCTAGCACGTCGGACGAAAAGGTGGCCTGGGGCGGCTCTGAGCAATCAGGGCCGCCCCAGGCATGTTCTTCAACCAGACGAGCGGCGCGGAAGCGTCTGTGGCCAGCGTGGTGTACCGGAACCGTCTCTCCGCTCCGATGAAGGCGGCCGCCGTGGTCCTGAGCGTTGCCGCTCTGGCGCTTCTGGCCGCGGCGTGCCTCGGTCCGCAGGCCGTAGAGGCCGACGCGCGGTTCCTGAATACGGCCCCGGACGTCGCCTACGTCGGCGACGCCTCGTGCGCGTCGTGCCACGCCGAGATCGCGCAGACGTACCAGAGCCACGCGATGGCGCAGTCGTTCGACCGCCTGAGCGACTCGACGGCTGTCGAGGACTGGTCCGGCGTGAGCGTTTCCCATGCCGCCTCGGGGTTCACCTACACGGCGCGCCGCGACGGCGACCGGTTCGTGCAGGAAGAGACGCGAACGGATGAGAACGGGGCCGTCTCGCACCGTCTCGTGCGGACGATGGACTACGTCGTCGGCAGCGGGACGGCGGCGCGGACGTACCTCTCGCAGGAGAACGGCCGGCTCTACGAACTCCCGCTGACGTGGTACACCGAGGCCGCCGGCACGGAGCGCGACTCGTCCGCTGTCCCCGGCGGGCACTGGGCGCTCAGCCCCGGCTATGACGCGTTCAACAACCGCTTCGACCGGACCGTCCCCGAGCGATGCATGGCCTGCCACAACGGGACGTCCGAGGCGGTCCCGTTCTCAGACGGCAAGTACGCCTCGCTCGCGAGCGGGATCGGGTGCGAGCAGTGCCACGGGCCGGGGGCGCTCCACGCCGAGGCGCGGTTGGAGAACCCCGAGGCACCGGACTCGGTGGACGTCACGATCGTCAACCCGAAGCACCTCTCGCTGGACCTGCGCCTCGACGTGTGCCAGCAGTGCCACCTCAGCGGCGAGGTGACCGTGCTCCGTGAGGGCGAGACAGCGACGAGCTACCGCCCGAGCCGCCCGCTCTCGGCCCACCGGGCGACCTATGCGCTCGCCGAGGCGGACCCGAACCGCGTCAACGTGATCTCGCACGCCGACCGGATGAAAGCCAGCGCGTGCTTCATCCAGTCCGGCCAGGCCGGGACAGGCCCGACGAGTTCGCCCGGCGGTGCGATGGACTGTGTGACGTGCCACAACCCGCACGAGGACTTCCGCGACAAGGGGCCGGAATACTTCAACCAGACCTGCCAGACGTGCCACGAGCCGGCAGTGCTCCAGGCGTCCATGCCCTCGGCCGAGGCGCGCGCCCAGCACGCGGTGTCGGCCAACTGCTTCTCGTGCCACATGCCGAAGGTGCAGGCGGCCGACGCGCCCCACGCCTCGTTCACGGACCACAAGATCCGCGTCGTCCGCGACGACCAGATCACGGGCGTCACCGCATCCGGGGGCGACCTGATCCCGTATTCCGCCGACGACGGAGACGGGAGCGTCTACGAGGGGATGGCGTACGTCGTCTACGGCCGCCAGAGTGGAGGCCCGGCGGCACTGCGGCGCGGCGCGGATCTTCTCGCTGCGGCGCTGGGCGACACGCAGGATGCGGGCGAGGCGCAGTTCCTGCTCGGCTTCGCCCGGCTCCAGATGGGGCAGGCGCAGCTGGCGCTCGTTCCGCTCCGTGCGGCGGTCGCGGCGGGAGCCAACCCGGAACGTCTCAACGCGCTCGCGCAGGCGATCGAAGCCGCGGGCCAGCCCGCGCCCGAGGCCGAGGCGCTCTACCGGCAGGCCGTCCAGATCCAGCCGGCCGCGGCCCGCATCCGGGTCAACCTCGGGCGGCTGCTGGAGAGCCAGAGCCGCCTGCCGGACGCCGTCGCCGAGTACCGCGCGGCCATCGCCGAGGAGCCGTGGCTGGAGCAGGCGCACGTGCTGCTCGGTGGCGCGCTCGCCCGCACGGGCGATGTGCCGAACGCCATCGCCAGCCTCCGCGAGGCCGTCACGCTGGACCCCGACCACGGCGACGCGCTCACCAACCTCGGCGCGCTCCTCGCGCAGAGCGGCGACGTTGCGCAGGCCGGAGGCCTGTTTGCGCGCGCCGCGAAGGCGGAGCCCCGAAACGCGAACGCGCGCGCCAACCACGCCCTCTTCCTCGTCAACACGAACCGCCCGGCCGAGGCGTACGCCGAGGCGCAGGCGGCGCTCCAGATCGACCCGCAGCAGGCGACGGCGCTCCAGGTGACGCAGGCGCTCCGGGGCGCGATGCAGCCCTGACGACGCGCAGCCAGCCGGAAGCCACCGCACGGTGCGAGCCTACGGCTGGCCGTGGACGACAGCGACCGGCGCGGGGCGGCCCGCGAGGTGCGCCGCGATCTGGGCCGCGTGGATGCGCCCGTTCTCGATGAACCAGCGGCTCGTGTTGAGCCCGCCGCAGACGGTCCCGGCGAGGTACACGCCCGGCCGGGACGACTCCATCGTGTCGGGATCCAGAACGGGCGTGCGCGCCGGCCCCTCCGTCGCCACGCCGACAGCGTCGAGGAACGCGAAGTCCGGGCGGTAGCCGACGAGAGCGAGCACGGCGTCGGCCGGAAGTGCGAGTGAGCCGCCCGGCGTGTTCACGTGGACGTGCTCGGGCGTGATCCGCTCCACGGTCGTGTTGAAGAGCGCTGCGATGGCCCCGTCGGCGATGCGGTTGACGAGGTCCGGCCGGATCCAGTACTTCACGCTCGGCGACACTTCGGCACCGCGGACCACGAGCGTCACATTCGCGCCGTGGCGGTTGCACTCCAGAGCGGCCTTCGCGGCCGAGTTCTTGGCCCCGATCACGACGACGCGCCGCCCGGCGTACGCGTACGGCTCGCGGTAGTAGTTCGTCACGTGCGGGAGGTCCTCACCGGGCACGTCGAGGCGGTTGGGCTGGTCGAAGAAGCCCGTCGCCAGGGCGACCGCACGTGCGCCGTGGACGCCCTTCTCGGTCGTGACGCGGAACGCGCCTGCCTCGCCCTCGACAGCGAGCACACGCTCGCCGAGGCGCACGTCGAGGCCCTCGCGGTCCGCGACGCCGCGGTAGTAGTCCAGCGCCTCCTCGCGGAGCGGCTTGTAGCGGCGCGACGCCAGCGGGTGGTTGCCGATTTCGAGCAACTCGGGCGTCGAGAAGAACTCCATCTGCGCCGGGTAGCCGATGATCGAGTTGGCGAGCGCGCCTTTCTCGACGATGCGAGCCGTGAGGCCGGCGCGGCGCGCTTCGACGGCGCAGGCGATCCCAATCGGTCCCGCCCCGACGACGAGCAGGTCGACTGTGCCGGCGGTGGTGCGGTCCAGTTCCACGGGTTCAGGGACGGTTTGAACCGTCAACGAACGCGTGCGCGGCGCAGGTCCCGGACGAGCGTCAAGAGACCGCGGGGTCGGCGGACGCCCCGTCAGCAGGCGCGCCGTCGCCGCCCGGCGGCAGGCGGCGGGCGCGGAAGAAGGCCCGCAGCAGGTCTGCCGAGGCGTCCGCCTCGACGCCCGAGAGCGTCTCGACCTGGTGGTTCAGCCGGGCGTCCTGCGGGATGTGGTAGAGCGTCGAGGCCGCGCCCGCCTTCTCGTCGAACGCGCCGTAGACGAGCCGCGAGAGACGGCTCAGGACGGTCGCGCCGGCGCACATCGGGCACGGCTCGAGGGTGACGTAGAGCGTACATCCGGCGAGGACCTTCTGGCCAAGCGTCTCGCAGGCCGCCGAGATCGCGATCATCTCAGCGTGCGCCGTCGGGTCGCCGAGGCGCTCGACCTGGTTGTGCCCGCGCCCGACGATCTGCCCGCCGCGCACGACCACTGCCCCGACCGGCACCTCGCCCGCCTCGGCCGCGCGCTCGGCCTCAGCGAGCGCGAGCCGCATCCAGCGGCGGTCCGGGTCGAGGAGCGAGGCGAGAGACATGAAGGCGAGCGGGATGAGGGACAGGGGATACTGGATAAGAAGGTGAGCACGGCGCAGGGTTATGACGTTCTGCCCATCCCGCATGGCCCCTCCCTCATCCCCTCAGCAGCGGCATCGTCATGCAGCGCGGGCCGCCGCGGCCGCGCGAGAGCTCGTGGCCGCTCAGGCGGACAGCCATCTTGCGGTCCGGCGGGACCGACGCGGCGTCGGGGTACGCGTCGAGGAAGGCGTCGGCGGTGAGCGTTTCGAAGCCGACCTCGGCGAGCGCCTCGTACGTGCGCGAGTTGCGGTCGTAGCCGACGACGAGGCCGGGGCGGATGGCGAACAGGTTGGCCCCGTCCGTCCACTGCTCGCGGCGCTGGTTGGTCGGGTCGGCCCCGCCGCACGGGACGAACGTCCGTTCGCGGCCGGTGAGCTCGTCGAGCGCCACGCGGACGTTCGGGAGCACGCGCATCCGGAACTGGCCCGGCTCGTCGCCCGCTTCGAGGTGGAACGTCTGGTTGCGGGCCTCCTCGATGATCGGCGGGAAGACGACGGCCGTGTCCTCGTCGGCGAAGGTGAACACGGTGTCGAGGTGCATGCAGTAGCGCTCCTTGGGCAGGTTCACCATGATCACGTGCTCGATGGTCGTCCGCGCGAGGAGCTCCTGCGCGACGTGCATCACGCCGCCGAGGCTGGTCCGCTCGCTCTGCCCGATCATCACGATCGTCTCCGAGACGACGAGCAGGTCGCCGCCCTCGAAGAAGACGTCGTCCGGGACCGAGATCAGGCGGTCGGCCGCCCCGGCGAACCGCGGGTGGTCGCGGTAGATCGTGTTCACGATCGCCGACTCGGGCATCCGCGCGGCCGTCGCGGCGTGGCTCAGGATGGCGTGCTCGCCGACGACGGCGGCCGGGTCCCGGGTGAACAGCAGGTTCGGGACCGGATCTGCGGCCACGGCGAACGGGGCCTGGCCCGTGAGCGCGAAGCGGTGCAGCGCGTCGGGGTCCAGGGCCAGCAGGTCAGCGTGGTAGGCCTTGAAGTTGCGCTCGGGCATCAGCCGCACGAGCGTCTCGATGAACGCCTGCCGGGCGTCGTCGGTGTCGAACGCCTCGCGGAGCAGCGTCCCGATCTGGAGCACGGCGTCGTCGTGCCCGACGACGGTCCGGAAGAGCCGGCACATCATGTCGTGCTCCGTCCGCGCGTCGTCGACGAACAGGAGGTCGTCGAACAGGAGCGCGTCCTTGCTCGCCGGCGAGACGAGCGCCATCTCGTCGCCCGGCGTGTGGACGACGACCTGCCGGAGCGGGCCTGTCTCGGACGTGACGTGGATCGGCGAGGAGGCAGCGGTCGGAGAAGGCACAGGAGCGGCGTGAGCGGGCCACGAAGCTACGGTCCGCCGCCCCAACCCCGAAATGCCCTACCGCTTCCGCTGCTTCTCGCGGACAAGCTCGACGAACCGCAGCACGCCGGCCGCGACGACGAGCACGACGAGCACCTTCAGCGCCAGCCCAAACATCCACCCGGCCATCTGGAGCACGAACACGAGCAGGCCCAGACCGGCCATCACGACGATGGCGATCACGACGAGCTGAAGGAGGCGCTGGATGAGCATCGGGAGGGAGCGGATCAGTACGAGAACACCTCGACGGCGTTGGAGACGGCCCCGGCGGAGGTCCGGCCGCCGGCGACGATGATTCGTCCGTCGGGCAGAAGAGTTGCACCGGCCCCGGAGCGGGGCACGGCGAGGCGAATGGCAGCCGGAACGCGGAACGTACGGTCCACGGGGCCAGCGTACACCTCGGCCGAGCCCAGCGGGATGCCGTCCGCCCCGCGTCCGCCGACGACGAACGCGAGCCCGTCGAGCGCGAGCGGTGCTCCGGCGGCGTCGGTGCGCGGGGCCGAGAGCGGCGCGGCGCTCCGCGCGGCGAGGTCGAACGGGAAGTTGAAGCCGGGGGCGGTGAAGAGGAGCCGAGAGGCGAGGCTGCCCCCGAAGACGGCGTCGGTGGCGAGGCCCGTAGCCCCCGTCCCGCCGGCGAGCGGGATCTGGACGTGTCCCGCGACGGCCGCGAACGCACCCGCGCCTCCGGCCGGCGAGAGCCGCACGAGCGACGTCTCGCCGGGGAGCCACTCGAAGATGTCGACGCTCCCGCTCGGCACCACGCCCGCGCCGGCCGGTACGAGGCCGCCGTAGAGGTAGACGAGCGTGCGCCCGCCGGCGTCGAGCACGCGGGCCGTGTGGCCGGCGCGCTGCGGCTCGCCGTCGGGGAGCGAGACGGCCTGGCTCTGCACCTGCCCCGGCGGAATCCACTCGACGGTCCGGACGAGATCGGTGGCGCGTGTGGGCGTCTCGGTCGTCGCGCCGCCGATCAGGAGGACTCCGCCGTCGGGCAGGACCGAGGCGGTGTGGCCGGCACGCGCGGCGAGCAGCGGCGCATCCGCACCAGAGAAACGGGCACCGGACGGCGTCAGAACCGCCATCGTCGCGAGCGC
>JANPJI010000756.1:0-3588 GCA_031425425.1 Rubricoccaceae bacterium | reverse complement strand
AGGCCGCCGGCGCCTCGGCCGTCGTCATCTTCAACCAGGGGAACATCCCCACCCGCGAAGGTCTCATCGTCGGGAGCCTCGGCTTCGCCACCGTCGGCATCCCCGTCGTCGGGGCGAGCTTCGCCGACGGCGCGGCGCTGGCGCAGCCGGGCTCCGTCGCCCGCGTGCGGGTCCAGAACGTCACCGTCACCTCGTGGAACGTCGTCGCCGAGTCGCGGGGCGGCGCCTCCGGCCGCGTGGTCATCCTCGGCGGCCACCTCGACTCCGTCGTGGACGGCCCCGGCATCCAGGACAACGGGTCCGGCAGTGCGGCCCTCCTCGAGACGGCGGTGATGATGCGGAAGGTGGAGCCGACGAACCGCGTCCGGTTCGCGTGGTGGGGGGCCGAGGAGCTGGGGCTCATCGGGTCCACGGCCTACGTCGGCGCCCTCTCGCCGGCCGAGCTCGACGCCGTCGCGGTGTACCTCAACTTCGACATGATCGGGTCCCCGAACTACGTCCGCTTCGTGTACGACGGCGACGGCTCCGACAGCGGGAACCCGGGCCCGGCGGGGTCCGACGCCATCGAGGCGTTCTTCGGGGGGTTCTACACCGCGCGCGGGCTCCCCTCCGAGCCGACCCCGTTCAACGGGCGCTCGGACTACGCCCCCTTCGCCAGCGCGGGGGTCCCCGTCGGCGGGCTGTTCACCGGGGCGGAGGGGATCAAGACGGCGGGGGAGGCGGCGGTCTACGGCGGGACGGCTGGGGCGCCGTACGACCCGTGCTACCACCAGGCGTGCGACACGTACGCGAACGTCAGCGCCGGGGTGCTCGACCTCAACGCCGACGCATTGGCGGCGTCGGCGCTCCACTTCGGCATGGCGGCCGACCTCCCGAGCGTGGCAAGGCGGCCCGCTGCGCTGAGCTCGCGGGAGGCCCACGACCACGTGGCCATCGCTGAATGAGGCGGGCGCGTGGAGGGGTGCTCCGCGTCTCCTCAGATGAGGGCCCGGGCCAGTCGGAGAGACTGGCCCAGGGGCCTCGCCTGACGACGGAAGCGCCCCGGGGCCCAAACCGACTGCGTCGCCGACGTTGGGGGCCTGCCGTCGAGGTCGGGGTCGATTCCGGTCATGCCAGGCACGTCGCCGCCAGGCACGCCGTCGAGCGCGTGGCGGCGGAGGTGGGCGGCAGCCGCGGGGGCGGGGAGCGCGAGCGCCGCCCACGCGTCGGCGTGGTAGTGGCAGACCCCGACGCGGGGCGGCCCCCCGCGGGCGTCGGCCGTGGCCGCGCCTGCGAGCGCGTCCGGCCCTGCGGCGTCGCAGGCGGCGAGGGCGAGGAGGCTGTGTAATGCGAGCTTCTTCAAGGGGTTAGAGCATCTTCCAAGTAGGTGCAAGGACGTAGCCGGCACCCCGGATCCAGTTCGCCGCGTCCGACGCCGTGATCGCGCCCGCGGCCTCGGTGATCGCTACCTCCAGCGCGTCCTGCGTCCGAGCCCCGATCCGGCGCAGCGGGGCCTTCAGCTTCGACCACGCCTTCTCGATCGCGTTGTACTCGGGGCTGTACGGCGGCACGAACAGCACGTCGCACCGGACCGCCTCGATGGCCGCGCGGACCTCGGACGCCTTGTGCGCGCTCAGGTTGTCGAGCACGACCGTCTGGCCGGGCGTGAGGACCGGGCACAACTCGTCGCGCACGAACGCCAGGAACGAGACCTTCGACGTCCCGCCGCCGACCCGGCGCGAGAGCACGAGCATCCCCGAGGCACTCATCGCCCCGGTGAGTGTCGTGTTCTTGCCCCACCCGGCCGGGGCGTGTCCGACCGCCCGGCGCGAGCGGTGCGCGCGAGCGGTGCGCCGGGTCATCTTGCGGTTGACGCCGGCCTCATCGACGAAGACGAGCGTCGCCGGGTCGAGCGACGGCTGCGCCTCGGCGAAGGCGGCGCCTCGGCGAAGGCGGCGCGGGCCGCGACGCGCTCCGGGGTCAGGCGCTCGGCGGCGTGGAGCGACTTTTTTTGAGGGTGAGTCCGCTGCGCGCCAGCGACCGGAACACGGTCGTCTGGCTGAGGCGCCGACCGGTGTCGCCAGCGAAGCGGTCGGCGATCACGGGCAGTGTGAGGTCGTTCGCGGATGTCCCATCCGCGTCGTCGTCGAGGTAGCGAGCAATGCGAGCGTCGTCGTCGGCCGTGGCGGTCCGTGGCGCTGCACGGCGGGCTCGACCGATCCGGTGGCGCGGTATCGCCGTGCCCAGTCCTCGACGGTCGAGAGCGCGACCGCTAATCGTCGGGCGATGTCGGCCTGTGTGCCGTCGCGGGCGAGCACAGCGTCGAGGACTCGGCGTCGGAGGTCGAGCGAGAGCGGGGCGGGCATCGGCACGGCGTCACGGTCACTCTCGAACCTTGGAGCTACCAGGAAGTTGCTCTAGGTGGCTGTGGGAGACGCCCGGCGAATGTGGGGGTCCGCCTCTCCCGGCAACCCCTCGGGGCGAGTCCCTTCGGCCCGCTCGCCCCGGGCCGACCCTCCTCCCGTGACGGCCCGCTGCGGCCCGTCCCCGACGGGCTCACCGAGGTGAGGTGATCTCACCGCGGCCGGTCAGCCCGCTCGTCGGCCACGTGTCCACCGGCCCGTTGCGCTCCTGCGAAGGCCGACGGAAGAGCACGGCCCGAACCGGCCGTACGGGGCCCAAACGGCGGTCCGGCCGGTACCGTGGGGCCGGCCGCGCAACTCTCGACGGGGTCCGGCCGTCGGGTGGTCAGAAAGCGCGGCCGCCCCAGGACCGACGCCCCTCCACCTACCCCGCCCTCCGATGTCCGTCCGCGTCCCGCTCCAGACCTCCGCGCTCCTCGCTTTCGTCCTCGTCTTCCCGGCCCTCGCCGGGGTCCTGCTCGCCGACGCGCTCGCCGGCCCAGAGGTCGCCCTCTCCGCCGTCGCCCCCCCCGAGGTCCCGGCCGTTCCCGCCCCCGAAGACGTCGCCTTCGAGGTCACGGCCGACTATGAGGTCGTCGTGACGACGACGGCGTTCCCGGCGGACGACGTCGCCTTCGAGGCCACGGCCGACTACGAGGTCGTCGTGACGACAACGGCGCTCCCGTCCTGAGCTCCCCGACGAGGACGACGGGGAGTTCGCCCCACCGGGTCGTGTACCGCGGGGACATTCGCTCCCGCCGCCACTCCCGCGCCTCCGACCTCGGGAGGCCCCGGTCGGCGGTACGTCACCGGGATGTGGTGGTCCTTGGCAGAACTGCACGTTGGAGTTGCCGACGACCGTGCCCACGCGGCCCGTCGCGCCGACGGAGAACGCGCCGGCGACCGCGCCCTCGAAGCACGTGTTCGACGAGGGGGGCCGCGACGGCGACCCGGACCTGACGGACGGCCCCCAGGCCCCCGTGGGACGGCGCCGGAGAGACGGGCGAGGGGGCGGGCGTACGCCCGCCCGGACGGTATGGACCGGGTAGATGGTTTACGCCTCTGACCGGCGACATGGTTTACACGGCTCCCCACCGAGCCGCCGCGCCATGCCCTTCCGCACCACCGACCCGGCCATGGAGCGCGCACGCCTCGTCGCGGCACACCTCGACGGGCTCTACTCCGTCACCGAGCTCGCCGACCGCTT
>JANPJI010000755.1:0-1766 GCA_031425425.1 Rubricoccaceae bacterium | reverse complement strand
CCGAGCGGACGCAGACCGACGCGCTCCAGTCGACGACCGCCCTCGCCGAGTCGGCCGTCCTCGACGCCCGCGCCCGCATCTCCGACGCCGAGGTCGCGCTCCGGTCGGTCCGGGCGGCGGGCGAGGA
The DNA here is from genome assembly GCA_031425425.1 of Rubricoccaceae bacterium. Taxonomy (GTDB): domain Bacteria; phylum Bacteroidota; class Rhodothermia; order Rhodothermales; family Rubricoccaceae; genus DASVSE01. Next base: position 1,639 of record JANPJI010000755.1, on the reverse strand, counting down.
GGCGCTCCGCCGCCGCGCCGCGGCCGACCTGCGCCTCGTCGAGATCGCCACGCGCCAGGAGACCACGGCCGAGCGCCTCGCCGTCGACCACGGCGCGACGCTGGACGACGCCGAGGCGGAGCTGGACCGGCTCGCCTCCGAGGAACTGTTTCAGCCCGACACGGCCCGCGCCGAGGTCCCGCACCTCCGCGAGAAGATCCGCGCCCTCGGGGCCGTCAACGCGCTCGCGCTCGAGAGCTACGACGAGGAGCGCGAGCGCCTCGCCTTCCTCCAGGCCCAGCGCGCCGACGTCCACGACGCCGAGCGGGCGCTGCTGGACACCATCGACGAGATCAACCGGACCGCCCGCGAGCGCTTCGACGCCACGTTCGTCCAGATCCGCGACGCCTTCCGGACCATCTTCGCCGACCTCTTCGGCGGCGACGCCGAGGCCGACGTCGCACTCGACGGGGACGACCCGCTCGAAGCGCCCGTCACGATCACGGCGCGCCCGCGCGGCAAGCGGCCCGTCGGCCTCGCCCAGCTCTCGGGCGGCGAGAAGACGCTCACGGCGACGGCCCTCCTGTTCGCGATCTACCTCGTCAAGCCCTCGCCGTTCTGCATCCTCGACGAGGTCGACGCCCCCCTCGACGACGCCAACGTGGACCGCTTCATGCGCCTCATCCGGTCGTTCGCGGACCGGACGCAGTTCATCCTCGTCACCCACAACAAGCTCACGATGGAGGCGGCGGACCGGATGTACGGCGTCACCATGCCGACGCCGGGCGTGAGCCGCCTCGTCGGCGTGCGTCTCGACGAGGCCCCGGAGGTGGCCGCAGTGGCCGACGTGCCGGCCGAGGCGTAACCGACGGCCGGGGCGAGCGTACGGGTCCGGTCCACTTTCCCGAACCGGAATGCTGCCTCTCGTCCGACTGATCCGCCGCCGCTACCCGGAGCAGGCCGGCCCGATCCTCGCCACGCTCGCCGTCCTCTCCTCGGCCCTGCTCCTGCTCGGCATGGGTATTCTGGTCGACTGAGCATCCATGCGATCCGAACCCGTTCCCGACCGTCCTACCGCGTGACCCGTATCCCGTTCGCGTTCGATCTCAAGGACGGCTTCGTGCATGTCAAAGGCGTCGTGTTCCTCGACGGCGACGACGTGGTGATCGAGACGGCACGGACGCTTCTCCAGCTCGTCCCGGTCGGGAAGCGCACCTTCCGGATCCCGGCGGACGAGGTCGAGAGCATCGAGGTGCTGACGCCGTTCGTCAAGGCGACGAAGCTCGTCGTTCGCCTGTTCGCGTTCTCATTCGTGGCCGGCTTCCCTGGCGACCCGGCCGACGAGGTCGTTCTCCCGATCGCGCGCAAGCACCGCGAGGCGGCCGAGACGTTCGCCCGAGCGGTCCGCCTCCGCAACCTGCCCCGCTGACGCGCCCCCGCGCTGACGGGACTCCGGCGCGGGGGTGCGTCTCCGTAGCTTCGGCCGCCCCCCGCCGCGACCGTCATGTCTGACCTCCCGTCCCCCGGCGACCACGCGCTCGCCGCCGCCGCCGACGCCCTCGCGCGGCACCTGCTGGACGCACTCCCGGCCGGCCGCGCGCACGGCCGCGAGGCGCTCGCCGCGCTCCCGGGTCCCGTCGCGCGCCTCGTCCTGTCGCGC
>JANPJI010000754.1:0-2310 GCA_031425425.1 Rubricoccaceae bacterium | reverse complement strand
CACCGGCCGCCTCGTCGACGGCGACCTCGGGGACCAGACGCGGCGCGTGTTCGCCAACATCCAGGCCGTCCTGGGCGCGAACGGGCTCGCCCTCGGCGACGTCTGCAAGGCGACGGTCTTCCTGACGACGATGGACGACTTCGCGGCCATGAACGCCGTCTACGCCGACGCCTTCGGCGCGCACCGCCCGGCGCGCTCGACCGTCGCCGTGGCCGGCCTCCCGCTCGGCGCGCGCGTCGAGATCGAGGTAACGGCGCTGGACCGCCCGGCCGGCCCGGTATGACCGACGACCTCCGCGCCTACTTCGAGCGCTACGCAGCCGCCTTCGAGGCGTACGACGCCGGGGCCGTCGCCGCGCACTACGCCGTGCCCGCGCTCCTCATCCGCGACGGCGTCCCGACGACGCTGGACTCGCCCGCGGCCGTGCGCGACAGCGTCGAGCGCCTGCTGGACCTGCACCGCGCGTGGGGCGTCGAGACGTCGCGTGTGGCGGCCGTCGCCGAGGTCGAGGCCGCGCCCGAGCACCGCATCGCGCGCGTGGACTGGCGCCTCGGCCGCCGCGCGAGCCGCGTCCGCTGGACCTACACGACGACCTACGTCCTCGTCCAGGCCGCCGACCGGACGGACGGGCTCATCGCCGCTGCGCTCACCCACGACGCGCCGTTCTGACGACGGCCCCGCCCCGATGCCCGACTCCCCCCGTGTGGCCCTCGTCACCGGCGCCGCGTCCGGTATTGGCCGCGCCACGGCCCACGCGCTCGCCGACGCCGGCTACGCCCTCGTCCTCGCCGATGTCGACGAGGTGGGCTGCCGCGAGACAGCGCAGGACCTCGCCGACGCCCGCATCGTCCGCTGTGACGTCTCGGTCGAGGCCGACGTCGAGGCGGCAGTCCGCACAGCCGTCGACGCGTTCGGGCGGCTGGACGTGCTCGTGCAGAGCGCAGGCATCGAGGGACCCGTCAAACCGCTCGTCGAGCAGACGGCCGACGAGTGGATGCGCGTGTTCGCAGTCAACGTCCACGGGGCGTTCTTCGGGCTCCGCCACGCGCTCCCGGTGATGGCGCGCGGCGGGAGCGTCGTCACCGTGGCGAGCGTGGCCGGGCTGAACGCGTTCCCGCTCCACGCAGCGTACGCGGCGAGCAAGCACGCCGTCGTCGGGATGACGCGGACGGCCGCCATCGAGATGGCGCGCGCGGGCGTGCGCGTCAACGCGGTCTGCCCCGGCTTCACGGACACGCCGATGGTCGCGGACGGCCTTCGCCAGACCGGCCAGACGCCCGACGACCTTGTCCGGCGGATTCCCGCGCGGCGCCTCGGCACGCCCGACGAGGTCGCCGCGGCGGTCCTTTACCTCTGCTCTGACGCAGCGGCCTACGTCACCGGCCAGACGCTCGTCGTCGACGGCGGGCTGGACGCGCTGTAGCCGCGCGATCTAGCCACGCGGCGTTGCGGCGCGGCAACAGGACCGCGGCAATCGGGGTACAGTGCGTCCGCCTGACCTCCTCCCGAATGCGTGGCCTGACCCGCCAGATCGCCGTCGTCCTCGCCGTCGCCGCGAACCTCGCCCTGAACGGACTCGCCGGCGCGGGTCTGCTGTTCGGCGTCCAGACCGGGGCCGTGTCGGACGCCGTCCCGACGGGCGTCACGCCGGCCGGGTGGACGTTCGGCATCTGGGCTGTCATCTTCCTGATGCTCGTCGTGTACGCCGTCTTCCAGGCGCTACCGTCGCGGCGCGGGCCTCGCTACGACGCGCCGGCCGTCCCGTTCGTCCTCGCCAACGTCCTCACCGGGCTGTGGCAGGTGCCGTGGCTGACGGGCCACTTCGGCGTCTCGCTCGCCGTCATCGCCGGCATCCTCGCGTGCCTCGTGTGGCTCTACGTGGTCCACGACCGGATGCGGCTGCGCGAGAACGAGCTGTGGGCGATGCACATTCCCGGCTCGTACTTCCTGGCGTGGATCGCCGTCGCGACGGCCCTCAACGCGGCGATCCTGCTGAAGACGCTCGGCTGGACCGGCCCCGAGGCAGTCTGGGCACCGGCCGTCGTCCTCGTCGTCGCCGCGGTCGGGGCGTGGCTCCTGTCGCGGACCGGCGACACGGCCGTCGCCGCCGTCCTCCTGTGGGCGTTCGCCGGGATCTACGCGGCCCACGCCGGCGCGACGGGCACGGTCGTCGCGCTCGCCGTCGCCGCGGCCGCCGTCGTCGCCTCGGCCGTCGCCGGAGCCCTCCACCGGGCCAGGCTCCGCCCCGAAGCCGGCCCCGCCCGGTGACACAAAGGCGAGTTTAGAGAGGACGAGTTGAGAGAGGACGAG
>JANPJI010000753.1:0-5188 GCA_031425425.1 Rubricoccaceae bacterium | reverse complement strand
GCTGGGCGAGGGCAGGCGTCGCCAGCAGCAGCGCGAGGAGAAGCAGAGGACGCATGGCCGGAGTGGGTTCGAGGGTGCCCGGAGGTGGGCACCCCGTCGCCTCCACGGTAGGGCGTCTTGCTCTCACGGTGCCCCGTCCATTCGGACGGTTTTCCCGCCGTGCGCTCGCCCGGTGCCGAGGTTCAGCGCGGGCCGCGCCCGCCGAGCACATGCGCGACGGCCTCGCCGCGCGTGTGGACGTGGAGCTTCTCGTAGATCTGCCGCACGTGGAACGCGATCGTCGTCGGGCTCACGAAGAGCGCCTCGGCGATCTGCCGGCCCGTCTTGCCGGCCACGAGAAGATCGAGCACCTCGCGCTCGCGGGGGCTCAGGCCGTCGGCGCGGTCGGGCCGCCGGAAGGCCTGGACCACCTTCCGCGCCACGCTCGCCGACATCGGCGCGCCGCCGCCGTGCAACTCGCGGATGGCGGCGAGCACCTCGTCCGGCGGCGTGGCTTTGACGAGGTAGCCGCTCGCGCCCGCTTCGAGCGCCGCGAACACGGCGTCGGCGTCGTCGTGGACCGTCAGCATGAGCACCTCGGCGCGGGGCCAGCGGCGCTTGAGCGGGGCGAGCGCCTGCACCCCGCTCATGCCGGGCAGGCCCACGTCGAGCAGGACGACATCGGGCACCACGTCGGGCGGGAGGGCGAGGGCCTCCTCGGCGCTGCCGGCCGCGCCGGCACAGGCGAACCCGGCCGTCCACCCGAGCAGGAGGGCGATGGCCTCGCGGATCGCCGCGCGGTCCTCGACGACGAGGACGCGGATGGGCGAGGCGGCGGGTTCGGTGGGCACCAGGGGTACGGGCAGGGGCACACCCGTACGCGGGTGCTCCGACGAAGCTAGACGGCACCGCCGCCCGTGTCACCCGTCCGTTTCGACGGGACTGCCGCCGCCTGCGCCCGCCCGCGCCACCCTGTTTTTCCCAGCGGCACGTTGAGCGTAAGGCACGCACCCCGGTCCGCTGCCGCCTCCACGGCCAGCGTCCCGCCGAGGGTGTCTGCGCGGCGGCGCATGCTCACGAGGCCTGTGCCGGGACGGACGGTTGCGGGGTCGAAGCCGCGGCCGTCGTCGCACACGCTCAGGCGGAACGCCCGCGCCGAGAGCGCCCATCGCACCTTCACCCGCGCTGGCGCGCCGTGGTGCGCGGCGTTGTAGACGGCCTCCTTGAAGAAGAACAGCGCGTTCTGGCGCAGGGACGGGGTGAGCGGGGGGGGCGGCCCGTCCGTCGCCCCGTGCCAGTCGAGGGCGACGCCGCGCGGGGCGAGGAGGGCCACGGCGGCGTCCTTCAGCCGCAGCTCCAGGCTGTCCCAGCCGCCCTCGTCCGGGCGGATGGCCCACGCCACGTCGCGCATGGATCCCGAGAGCGTGCGCGCCTGCTCGCCGACGCGCGCGGCCCACGCCGCGACCTGCATGCGGACGCTGCCGAGCGTGCCGCCCGCCCCGCCGCCCGCCCCATCGCCGCCGGCGGGTGCGCCGGCCGTGCCCTCGGCAGTGCGGCGGATGAGCTCGCTCAGGAGCGAGACCTGTGAGAGTCCGCCTCCCATCTCGTCGTGCAGGTCGGTCGCGATGCGGAAGCGGAGGGCCTCAGCCGCGTGCCGGCGCCCCGCGCGCACGCGGAAGACGGCGAGCGCGACGAGGCCGAGCGCGAGCGCGACGAGGGCGGCGAACCACCACGCCTTCCAGAACACCGGGGCGACGGCGAGGGCGAGCCCCACGGCCGGACCGGGTGCCATCCCCTCGCGCACGGCCCGCACGTCGAGACTGTAGCGGCCCGACGGGAGCGACGCGAAGGCGAGGCGCCGCGCCGGCCCCACGTCCACCCACACACTGTCGCGCACGCCGAGGCGGTATTCGAGCCGGACGCGGAGCGGCTGCCGGTACGTCTGCGCCCACAGCCCGGCCGCCAGCTCGTCGCCCTCGCGGAGCCTCAGCCCGGCCGGACCCACCGCGACGGCCCGCCCGTTCACCTCCACCCGCTCGACGTGGACCGACGGCGACGGCCGCCGCTCGGCGAGCGCCCGCCAGTCCACCCGGTGGATCTTCCCGATGGTCAGGGCCGCCCAGAGCATCCCGTCGGCGTCCTCCAGCACGGCGAGGGCGCGCTCGCCCTCCAGCCCGTCGCGGGCGCGCAGCTCGACGAACGGGGCGATGCGCGGTAGGCCGGGTCCCAGCCGCAGCCCCTGGACGCCGCGCCACGTGGCGAGCCAGAGCCGCCGCCCGTCGGGCGAGAGGGCGAGGTCGTCCACCTTCCGGGCCAGCAGGCCGTCTTCGGGTCCGAAGAGCCGGTGCGTCCACGCGCCGTCTGTGCGCCGGTACACCGCGGTGAGCCCCCCCGTCGCGCCCGACACCCAGACCCGCCCCCATCGGTCGGCCGCGAGGGTGACGGCGGCCGAGCGGCCATTGAGGGTGTCGAGCGTGGCGGCGAGCGACGGCGGCAGGCACGCCCGGCAGGCGCGCCCGAGCGTGTCGCCCCAGACGACGTCGAGCCGCCCCTCCCCGTCGGCGAGCCAGAGCCGCCCGCTGGCGTCCTCGGCGGCGGTGGCGCCCGTCAGGAACGTCGGCCCGAGGCGGGTGCGGCTGGGGCCGCGCGTGCGCCACAGGCCGGCCGCGTCGGTCTCGTAGCGTCCGCCCGGCCCATCGTGGAGGAGGATCGGGAGGCCCGCCCGGCCGCTGCGGCTGCTCCGCCCGCGCCAGTCGGCGCCGGTCCCGTCGTGCTCGGCCCAGTCCGCCTCGCCGTCGGCCCCGACGACGGGCGCGAAGGCTGGCCGCGTCTCCGACCCGCTCACGAGGGCGAGGCGCGTGCCGTCGAGGCGGAACGCTCCGCCGTAGGTGGTCACCCAGAGCACGCCGGCCGCCGGCTCGCCGGCCAGGCCCGTCACGTACGACGCCCCCGCGCCGAGCGAGAACGCCACGGCCCGCTCCTCTTCGAGCGTCGTGAGCCCTTCGAGGTGGGCGATCCAGAGCGCCCCCTCGGGGTCGAAGGCGAACTGGCTCGGGAGCGTGCTCGCCAGCCCGTCAGCGTTCCCCGCCGCCAGCTCGACCGCCCCGTCGGAGGCGAACCGCACGGCCTGAAGGCCCGCTCCCCCTCGCCGATCGACCACCGCGAGAAGGCGGCCGGCGGCGTCCACGGCCGGCTCGCTGTGCAGCCACGTCAATCGCTCGTCGGTGCCGGTCACGCGGCGCGCGCGGCCGTCGCGGCCGAGGAGGAAGACGCCCTCGGTCGCGCCCACCCACGCGAGGGCGGTCGGGTGCGGGCGGATAAAGTGCGTGCCCGCGTCGAGCGGCATCCAGCGTACCGGCCCGAGCTGCCCGCCGCGGAGAGGGATCTCGCCCACCCGCCCGCGTGCCGCCACGACGAGCGCCCCGCCCTCGCCGTGGACGAAGAAGTCCTTGATGCGGCCCGCCCCGGGGATGCGGTGGCGCGTCCACACGCGGCGCTCGGGCTCCCAGCGGTAGAGTGCCGGCCCCGCCGCCGACGAGTCGGCCTCGCCGCCGGAGAGCCAGAGCCGGCTGCGCCCGTCGGCGCGCAGCTTGATCGGCCAGATCTGTTCGCGCAGGCGTGCCCGGAGCGGGGCGGGCGTCGGGATGCGGCTCACGGTCCCGTCGGGGGCGAGGCGGAAGAGGCCGCCTTCGGTGGTGAGCCCCCACACGGCCCCGTCCTGCGCCGCCGTCAGCCGCCACACGACGCCTTCGACGGGGAGCGGGACCGCCTCGAATCCGCGCCCGTCGAAGCGCACCAGCCCGTCGTTCGTCCCGACGAGCAGCGACCCGGCCCCGTCGAAGGCGAGGGCGTACGCGACCGGCAGGCCGGCCTCGGGCCCGTAGGTCCGGAAGGCATACTCCTGTGCCCGCGCCCCGCCGGCCAGCGCGACGAGAATGAGGAGAACGAGTGAGTGGGCCGTCGACATCGGAGCCGCCGGAGAGGGCACGCCAAGCTAGAGCCGCGGGTCGGAATCGCCACCCGGCCGGCGGGGAGGCAGCCCTCCGAGTGGGGATCGGGGCCGCCGGGCAGCGCGCTTCAGACGACGTGGCGGCAGACCTGGCAGACGGGACCTGGTGCGGCGGTGGGGGTCGGGCTCTGCCTACCTTACCGGCCCGCACAACCGACCGATGGACCGGCAGGCCCTCCAGGAACGATTCGGCATCCTCGGCGACAGTCCCGCGCTGCGCCGCGTCGTCGAGCGCGTCCGCCAGGTCGCGACGACCGACATCGCGGTCCTGCTCGAAGGCGAGTCGGGCGTGGGCAAGGAACTCGTCGCGGCGGCCATCCACGGGCTGTCGGCGCGGCGGCACAAGCGCCTCGTGGTCGTGAACTGCGGGGCCATCCCCGAGGGGCTCATCGAGAGCGAGCTGTTCGGGGCCGAGAAAGGCGCCTACACCGGCTCGGTCGAGCGGCGGACGGGCTACTTCGAGGAGGCCGACGGCGGGACGATCTTCCTCGACGAGATCGGCGAGATGCCGCTCATGGCGCAGGTCCGGCTGCTGCGCGTGCTCGAGACGGGCCAGTACAGCCGCGTCGGCTCGGCGACGCTCCAGAAGACGGACGCGCGCGTCGTGGCCGCGACGAACAAGGACCTCGGTGCCGAGGTGGCCGGCGGACGCTTCCGCGAGGACCTCTACTACCGGCTCTCGGCGGTCCAGCTCCGGATCCCGCCGCTGCGCGAGCGCGACGACGACGTCGTGCTGCTGTTCGACGCGTTCTTGCGGCGCTACGCGACGCAGTACGCCGCGCCGCTGATGCGCCTCGCGCCCGACGCCGCGGACCTGCTGACGCGGTATGCGTGGCCGGGCAACGTCCGCGAGCTGCGCAACGTGGCCGAGCAGACTGTGGTGTTGGTGCGCCAGAACCCCGTCCCGGCCGAGGCCGTGCGGCCGTTCCTGCGCGGCGTCACCGCCGGGGCCGGTATCGCCGTGTCGCGCCCGCCGGCGGGCGACGAGGCGCGCGAGCGCGAGCTCGTCTACGGTGCCCTGCTCGAACTCCAGGCCGACCTCCGCGACGTCCGCGAGATGGTCCGCCGCCTCGTCGGCGGGGCCTCGGGGCCCGCTGCCGTGCCCGACGGCGCGCTCGTCCGCCTCACCAGCCCGCACGCGGTGCCGGAGCGGCCGCTCTACACCGCGCCGGCCGAGCCCGAGCAGGAGGTCGCCTACGA
>JANPJI010000752.1:0-1520 GCA_031425425.1 Rubricoccaceae bacterium | reverse complement strand
CGAACGTGTACGCTCCGTGGGCCTGCTGGAAGCGGAGCCGCGACTGGGCCGCTGCCGGCCCGGCGAGCCCGATTCCGAGTGCGACGAGTGCGACCAGGGTGAATCCTGGCGTGAACGAGGGAGCGGCCGGGCGGGACATCGGGACGAGAGGTGACGGTAGCCAGAGTCTACCGGTGGGTGTCCACCCGGCGACGATCCCCGTGCGTTCTGCGACCCGGCCGCTGGCCGTGCCTCGCTCGCCTCGGCCTCCACGCGCTGTAGATCCAGAAAAAGGAGTCTATGTAGTTCATAAACAAAGGGATGAAGATTCAGCGTTTGGTGCCGGGTGGCGTAGGTTCGGTTTCCCCATCGCACTGCCGCGTTTCCCCATCGCACTGCCGCCATGCGTCTCTGGACCGTTCCCCTCTACGCCGCCCTCGCCGGCTGCACGAACGCCCAGGCACCGGTCGAGGTCGCCGACGGCCGCGAGGCCACCGAACCTGCCGACGTCTCGGCATGGGCCGCGCGGCCCGAGCTCCGGCAGGCGACGGACGCGGCCCGGACGCACTGGCAAGGCCAGGACCCCGCATACGAGGAAGGCGTCGAGGTGCTGGCGGTCGCCGAGGGCGCGTTCACCGAGGCGGGCGCGGCGCAGCAGGCCGTCCTGTACCGCATGAGCGCGTGGCCGAGGAGCAGCCCCAAGATGGGCCTCGCCGTCGTCGCGGCCGGCCGGCTCGTCCGCAACGTGGCCTTCGAGGGCCTCGCGCAGACGCTCGCGGCCGTGCCCGACCTCGACGGCGACGGCCGCGACGAACTCGTTTTCACGGGCGAGTTCGGGATGGGCGGCGAGACGAGCCGCGCGGCGACGATCTCCGCATTCGGCGACGGCGGCCTGGCCGAGCGCGGGGGGACGTTCGTGTACGGCAGCGACTGCGCGTCCGGCCGCGGCGACGGCCGGAGCACGGCGGCCCGCGTGCTCGCGCTGCCCGGCCCCACGTTTCGCGTCCAGCGCTATGCCGCCTCGTGCGAGACCGACGCCTGGGAGCCGGACGGGGCAGAGGAGGCCCTCGCGCTCGACGCGCCGGCGGGGACGCCGTACGTGGACCTTCCGGCGCGGTAGGAGGGCCGGGCACACGAACGCGGACACCCGCTAGTTTGAACGTCCCCGCCCGCCCCGACCCATGCTCTGCCGCCCGTTCCTGATCGCCACGGCCCTGTTCGTGCTCGCCCTCGCCTCCGGGTGCGCCGCGACGCGCCCCGCGGAGCCTGCCGCCGCGGCACCGGCCGCCGCGCAGGCCGACGCGCCCGGCCGCCCCGCACGCCCGGCCGATGTTCACTCGTACGCCCGGCCGGCCGAGGCCGTCGTGCGGCACGTCGCGCTCGCGCTCACGGCGGACTTCGCGGCGAAGACGCTCGGCGGGACGGCCACGCTCACCGTCGCGGCGCGACCCGGCACCGCCGAGGTCGTGCTCGATACGCGCGGCCTGGATGTCTCGCGCGTGACGGATGCCGCAGGCGCGCCGCTCGCGTTCTCGTTCGCC
>JANPJI010000751.1:0-1939 GCA_031425425.1 Rubricoccaceae bacterium | reverse complement strand
CAACACCACCGTTACGACCAGCACGACGGTCGCGTTCACGCCCGACACGCTCCCGCCGAGCCTCGCCGGCGCGTCGGCACTCTCCGAGACGACGGTCGAGGTGAGCTTCTCCGAGCCCGTCACCGTCGCCTCGGCCCAGAGCGCGGCGGCCTACTCGGTCGACGGCGTCGGCTCTCCCGTCTCAGTCGCCGTGGAGTCCGGGGGCGGCGGGGCCGTCGGGGCGACGCTCACATTCGCGGCCCCGTTCGTCGGCCCGCGGACGTTCACCCTCGCGGCGGCCGGGCTCACCGACCTCGCGGGCAACACGCAGCCGAGCACCAGCGCGACGTTCTTCTTCGGCCAGTTCGACACCCCCGCGCCGCGCGACGTCGTCGTGAACGAGGTCATGTTCGACCCGCCGCCGGGGCAGCCGAGCACGAACGAGTGGATCGAGATCGTCAACCGGACGACGGACCGGACGTTCGACCTCGCCGCGCTTCGGTTCACCGACTCGGCCGGCACGCCGGTGGTGATCACGACGACCGCGACGGCCCTCCCGCCGGGCGGCTTCTTCGTGCTCGGCCGCGACGCCGCCGCGTTCGCCGCGGCCTACCCCGTCATCCCGTTCGTCCAGGTCGCCGGCTTCCCGACGCTTAACAACGACGCCGACACGCCGACGATCCTGCTCGCAGACGGAACCGTCCTCGACGCCGTCCCCTACCGCGCGTCGTGGGGCGGGACGGACGCCTCGCTCGAACGGAAGGACCCGAACGGGCCGAGCACGTCGGCCCGCAACTTCGCGACGTCCACGGACCCGAGCCGCGCCACGCCGGGCCGCCAGAACAGCGTCTTCGCGCCCGACGTCGTCGGCCCCACCCTCGTCTCGGCGGCCGTCTCGCCCGATGGGCGCATGGTCACTGTCCTGCTCGATGAGCCCACGGACCCGGCGACGGTCACGCCCGCCGCGTTCGCCGTAACCGGCGCGAGCGTCACAGCGGCCGTCTACGACGAGGCGGCGCTCACGGTCACGCTCACGCTCGCCGCGCCGCTCGCGGCCGGGGCGGCGACAGTCACCGCGACGGGTCTGCGCGATGGCCTCGGCAACACGACCGCCACGACGAGCACGACGGTCGCCTTCACGCCGGACGTCACGCCACCGGGCATCGCACAGGCGTTCCCAGAGACAGCGACGACGGTCCGCGTCGCCTTCACCGAGCCCGTTTCGCCGGCTTCGGCGCAGAACCCCGCGACGTACAGCCTCGACGGTGGCGTGGGAGCCCCGACGGCCGTGGTGGCCGAGCAGGAGGACGGCGCGGCCGTCGCGGTCGTGCTCACGCTCGGCACCGCCCTGGTCGAGCGTCAGGTATATACCCTCACCGTGGCCGGCCTCGTGGACCTCGCCGGCAACACGCAGTCGGGCACGTCGACGGCGATCCTGTTTGGCCAGACCGACACGCCGGTCCGGGGCGAACTCGTTGTCACGGAGATCATGTACGACCCGCGAACGGGCGACAGCGAGTACCTCGAAATTCTCAACACGACTGCAGACCGCTTTTTCGGTCTCCGGACGGTTACCCTCGACGACGGCGACGTGACCGACGCTGACCCGCTCTCGGACACGCCCGCGCTCGTCCTGCCTGGTCAGTACGCCGTGGTCGTTCGCGACGGGGCTGCGTTCGCTGCGCGCTTCCCCGGCGTCCCGTTCACGGTCCTCGCGGGTCTCAGCCTGAGCAACTCCGGCGAGGCCGTCGTGCTCCGCTCGGGCGGGGCGACGGTGGACTCGGTGGCGTACACGCCGGACTGGCAACGCGCCGACCTGGACGACGCCTCGGGGATCGCCCTCGAACGCCGCGACGCGGCCGGGCCGTCCAACACGGCCAGCAACTGGTCGTCGTCGCTGGACGAGAGCGGCGGGACGCCGGGGCGCGCCAACTCGCTGAGCATCGCCGGCCCGCCGGTC
>JANPJI010000750.1:0-2175 GCA_031425425.1 Rubricoccaceae bacterium | reverse complement strand
CGTCGTCGGCCTCGTCTTCGACCTCCAGCTCGTCGACGTCGTCGTCGACCTCGTCCTGCGCCTCCACGTCGTCGTCGACCTCCAGGTCGTCGTCGACCTCCAGGTCGTCATCGCCCACGTCCTCGCCCTGATCGTCGAGGTCCTCGCCTTGGTCGTCGTCCGCCTCCAGGTCGTCGTCCGCCTCCAGGTCGTCCTCGGCCTCCAGGTCGTCCTCGATCTCGGTGTCCCCGGCGCTGTCGTCGGTCACCTCGGGACTCTGCAGCTCGCTGCCGCTGCTGGTGCGGGCCACCGTCATGCTCGGGCCGTTGGTGCTCAGGGCCAACCACCCCATGAGGGCCACGAAGGCGGCGATGGCGATGGCGAGCTTCTGGCGAAGTAGATGGGACACGAGTTCCTCCTGGTTTGGTTCGGCAGCCCGGCTGACCCGTGGACCGGATCCCGTGGCGTTGCGCCCCCGCCTTGCGGACGGGTTTGCCTGTTCGTCAGCCCCCACATCGCCCGAGGGGCACGAGATGCACGGCCAGCGTGAGATTTTCTCGGCGACCGTGCATCCGGGGTCCCTCGTGCGATTGGACGAGCAGCAGGAGGCACGATGGACGAGTGGGCACGAGCGACGACGACGCTGAGGAGGGCTGGGCGCTCGTCGAGCGCGCCCGCGCCGGCGATCGGGAGGCCTTCGGCGACCTCTTCCAGCGCCACTACGCGGCCGTCTTCCGTGTGGCCCGCAGCCGCCTCCCCCACGCCCTCGCCGAGGATGCGACGGCCGAGACGTTCGCCCGCGCCTGGGCGGCCCTGCCCCGCTACAAGCGGACGGCGGCTCCGTTCGTGGCCTGGCTCTACGGCATCGCTCGCAACGTCGCCAACGACGCCGTTCGCCGTTCGCGCCGCGCGGACAGCCAGGCCGACCTCGAGGATCGGGCGCACGACCCGTGGGTCGGCCATGCCGAGCAGCAGGCCCTCGCCGACGCGCTGGCCACCCTGCCCGAGGAGCAGCGCCAGGTGATCGAGCTCAAGTACCTCCTGGGCCTCACCAACGACGAGGTGGGGGCGGCCCTCGGCAAGAAGCCGGGCGCCGTGAACGCGCAGCAATGGCGCGCCTTGCGGGCGCTGCAGCGGGAGCTGGGTCGATGAGCCGCGCCCTGCACGACGACGTGGGCCGCTGGCAAGCGGGCCTGCTCTCGGCCGACGAGCTCCACGCCCGCCACCCGGGGCCCGAGGTGGCGTCGGCCCTCGCCGCCCACAGGGCGCTCCAGACCCTCGCGGCGGCCCCAGTGCCCGACGCCGCGCCGGTCTGGTCGCAATTGGCCGCCACCCTTCCGGCGCGCCCTGCATCGCCCCCGCCCCGACGGTTCCGGCGGCCCGTCGTCGTGGCCGTCGTCGCCGCCGTGCTGGCCGGGCCGGCCGTGTCCTACGCCGCCGCCCCCGACGCCGTTCGCTCCGGCCTTCGACAGGTGGCCGAGCTCTTCACCAACCGGGACGACGACGTGGAGCGGCGCCCCGCCCACCCTGTCTCCGTCGACGAACCCGAGGGCACCACCGAGGAGCCCGCCGGCGACGACCGCGATGTCGACGCCCGTGACCCCAGCCCGTCGACGCTCCGGCCGGACGGGTCGGCCCGTGCGAACGGCGACGACCCCGACGATCGGCCGGTGGTCGCTCCCTCCGATGACCCCGACGAGCCCGCAGGCGACACCTCCGGCACCCCGGATGACGATCAGCCCGAGGAGCCCGACCCCGCCGACACAGACACCGACGTCCCCGACAGCAACGACGAGCCCGGCGACCCCGACGCCCCCGACGCCCCCGACGCCCCGGTGGTCGACCTCGACCGCACAGAGGATGCTGAGGGCGCCGAGGATCCCGACGCCAGCCTGGACGACGTTCGGGCCGCCGCCGAACCCGACGACGGCTGACGCCCCGTCGCCCCGACAACGACGAAGGGACTGGCGTCCGATGGACGACCAGTCCCTCCTCAGGGCTCCTCGTGGTGCGGTCGAGAGGACTTGAACCTCCACGGGATTACTCCCACAGCGACCTCAACGCTGCGCGTCTGCCAGTTCCGCCACGACCGCTCGTGGAGTCCGGCAGTGTACCGGCGCGCTACGGACGGGGCGAACCCGCAGGGGACGGCTCAGGCGCCGTCGGTGACCCAGACCTCGGCCCAGTCGACGGTGC
>JANPJI010000749.1:0-2424 GCA_031425425.1 Rubricoccaceae bacterium | reverse complement strand
GGCACGTCCGGCGGCGGCGCGGGCGCGTCGGCCGCCGCGGCGATGTCGGAGCCGCGGAGGGCGTCCGGGATGCCGTAGGCGTCCACCAGTTCGACCGCGATCGGGCGGAGGCGCTGCAGGAGCGCGTTGACCTGGGTGCGGACCGCCTTCGCCACGACGCCGTCGAACAGGTTCTGCTCCAGGAACCACGCCCGGTCCGCCTCGATGTGGGCGAGGGCGTAGAGCGCGCACTGGAGTTGGAGGACGTTCTTGATCTGCGGGTCGTCCGCGCGCTCCACCGCGGCCTGGAACGCGGCGAGCACGAGGCGCTCGCCGTGGGCGCGGGCCAGCGTCAGCAGGTGGTCCTGGACGTCCACGAAGGCGTCGAACGAGTCCGCGCCGCGGTCGATGCGGCCCTTGAGGCGGGCGGCGGCCGAGACGAGCAGTTGGCGCTCGCGTCGCTCGAACAGCGCCCGGTGCCACGCCGGGTCGAGGAGGTGCTCCTCGGCGGCGTTGCGCCGCGCGACCGGGTTGACGACGCCGAGGCGCGCCGCGGCGCGGTCGCGCAGGAAGCGGACGATGCCGGACACGTTGAGGTCCGAGAACTCGCGCTGGTAGCCCGCCAGCAGGCCCTTGGCGACCTGGAGCATCAGGACCGTGTTGTCGCCCTCGAACGTCGTGAAGATGTCGGCGTCGGCCTTGCGGTGCGCGATGCGGGACGTCCAGCGGTAGCCCTCGCCCCCGGTCGCCTCGCGCGCCTCCTGAAGCGCGCGCGTGCTGTGCCACGACGCGAGCGCCTTGAGCGCGGCCGCGTCGGACTCCGTCTCGCGCGTGTCGCCGCCGGCCGGGAGCGCGGCGAAGCGCTCGGTGAGGTCGTGGAGCGCGAACGTCAGGCCGGTGCTCGTGGCCACGAGCGGGAGCAGGCGGCGCTGGTGGCTGAGGTAGTCCATCAGGGGCACCTCGGGCCCGGCGGGCGGTCCGAACTGCCGCCGCCGCGCGCCGTAGCGGACGGCGATGGTGAGGCCCGCCTTGGCCGCGCTGTTGGCCGCGCTCCCGACCGCGATGCGTCCGCCGACGAGGGTCCCGAGCATCACGAAAAAGCGCTTGCCCTCACTCGCGATGGGGCTCGTGTACGCCCCGTCGGCGCTCACCTGCGCGAACCGGTCCAGCAGGTTCGTCCGCGGCACGCGGACCGCGTCGAACCAGATCCGGCCGTTGTCGACGCCGTTGAGGCCCATCTTGTGGCCCGAATCCTCGATGCGGACGCCCGGCAGGACGGTCTCCGTGGCGTCGCGCAGGGGCACGAGGAACGCGTGGACGCCGTAGCCCTCGTCGTCGATGACGAGCTGCGCGAAGACGGTCGCCGTGCGCGCGTGTGCCGCCGCGTTGCCGATCCACTCCTTGTGGTCGCGCTCGGTCGGCGTGGTCAGGACCCACTCGTCCGTCCCGCGGTCCAGCGTCGCCGTCGTCTTCAGGTCGCGGACGTTCGAGCCGTGGGCACGCTCGGACATGGCGAACGCGCCGGGAAGTCGCAGAGACGCGATCTCGGGCAGCAGGGTCGCCCGCTGCGCCTCGCCGCCGAGCTGCTGCACCGATCCGCCCCAGAGGCCGAACTGGACGCCGTACTTCACGACGAGGCTGAGGTCGTGCGTCGCGATCGTCTCGAAGGCCGCGATAAAGTCCGCGATGCTCCCGCCGCCGCCGTGCTCCGCGGGAAACGCAAGCCCGCCGACGCCCTCGTCGGCGAGGCGCTGGAGCCACGTGTAGACGAGGTCGCGGTACGCCTCCTTGAGGATCCCCGGCTCGGGGTACGCGAAGAAGGGGTCCGAGAGAAGGACGCGCACCCGGTCGCGGACGGCTGCGCGGGGGCCGTCGAGGGCTGCCTGGAGCGCGGCCACGTCGAACGCCGGCGGGACCGCGGGCGGGAGGCTCGGCGGACCGGGGTCGGCCTGCGGCAGGCTCATCTCTCGGACCTCCTCGGCCCCGTCGACGTCGAGCAGGCGCTCGATCTCGTCGAGCGCGGCGCGGACCTCGGGCGGCGTCCCGGCCCCGTCGCCCGACGTGGAAAGTGCCGACAGGGCCGCTCCGAGCGCGGCGAGCGAGTCGCGGGCCTCGGCCGGCACGCGCGGGAGCGTCGTGCGGAGCATCTGCGCCCACCCGTGGACGGTGGCGGCGTCGGGCGGCGATGCGGGGTCGAGGTACGCCCCGAGGCGTGCGCGCTCGGCCTCGCCGCGCCACGGCTGCGCGACGACGTGCGTCCGGATGGCCGCGACCTCGTCGGGCGACAGGCGACCGTCCGCCCACGCAACGTAGAGGAACGGGAGGACGGCTGCGAGGCTCGGCGAAACGTCGGCGAGGGCGTCGTCGGCGAGCGGGGCGGGGTTGGCAGGCGGGGACGGCATCGCGTGCACAGGGTGTGATGTCGCGTCCGTACCGGCGTGTGCG
>JANPJI010000748.1:0-3427 GCA_031425425.1 Rubricoccaceae bacterium | reverse complement strand
AGTCGCGGCCCTCCTCTGCGCCTCGTCCCTTCCTGCCCTCCCCGCCGACGGCCGGGTCCGGCTCGTCGTCGCTCGCCAGGACGGCCGGCTCATCGGGGTCGCCGGGGTGGAAGACCTCGGATCGTGGGGCCTGTTGCGGTCCGTCGCTGTAGACGCTGCGTCGCGCGGGATCGGCCTCGGCTCGACTCTCGTGGCGGCCGCCGAGGATCTCGCGGACGGCCTGGACGCCCTGTACCTGCTCACCACGACGGCGGCTCCGTTCTTCGAGGCGCGCGGCTACGTCCGCACCAAACGCGCCGCCGTGCCGCCGGCCGTGCGCGCGTCGGCCGAGTTCGCCGCGCTATGCCCGGATTCGGCTGCGTGCCTCGTCAAGCGCCTGCGGTGACGCGCTACGCGCGCCGTGTGCGCCGGGCGACGCGGAGGTCGCTCGGGACGCCGGGCGAGACGTGCGGGTGCCGCGCGATGTAGAACCGGTACGGCCGGTCGATGCCTTTCGAGAGCCCGATCCGCGTGCTCACGGCCGTCTCGAATGACGCCGCGGCGGGGTCCGCGGCGAAGAAGAGCGGCGGCGCGGTGAGGTCGGTCCCGTGGAACCGGCTCCGCGCGACGCCCGCTGGCTCGGCGATGTCGAACGCCTGTGTCCACTTGCCCGGTCCGTTGGTGAGATCGCGCTCGCGGCGCGCGGCCGGCCGCCGCTCGCGCATCGCGTCGACGCCCTGCACGGGCTCCACGGCGCGGATCAGGACGGCCCCCGGCGGCCCCTCGGCCTCGGTGACGACGTTGTGCAGGCACGACGAGTAGTAGACGTGGTAGACGTAGGCTGTCCCCGGCGCGGCGAACAGGCCCGCTGCGCGGCCCTCGGCGCGGACGTACCCGTCGTCCCCGAACGTCGCCTTCCACCCGTGCAGGGCGGGGTCGTCGGCCGTGTAGGCCTCGGTTTCCACGATCCGGCCGACGAGGCGCCCGTCGGCGGGGTGGTCGTGCACGACGAGCGTGCCGAGCAGGTCGCGGGCGACGTCGAGGGTCGGCCGAGCGAAATGGGCGCGCGGGAGCGGGTCGAGCGCCAGCAGGTCGGCGGCAAGCAGGTCGGGCATGGCTGTAACCAGAGCAGCGGTCGGCCCGTCAGTGCGGGACAGGCCCGCGTGAACCACGCCGGGCACCCTCAGGTCCCCTCCCCCGCTCCGATGTCGCGTGTCCTCCTTCTCGCCATTCTCTTTCTCGCAGCCGTATCGGCCCTCGCCTCACCCGCCGCGGCACAGCGGGGGTCTGAGCGCGAGGTCGTCTTCCAACAGTCGTTTACGGTCGCCGATGGCGGCACGCTTGCTGTCGATGTCGGCGCGGGCTCAGTCCGGGTCGAGACGACTGCGAGCGGCCGGGCGGAGGTCGTCGTCGAGGGCCGCGGCGAAGGCGTCCGCGCCGCGTTCGAGCGGCTGCGCTTCGAGGCGTCCGTCCGCGGCAACCGGCTGACGGCGCGCACGCGCGGCCGCGGCGCGATGGGACGCACGCAGGCCGACTTCGTGTACACCGTCCGCATCCCGCGGCGCTTCACGGTCGGCGTGGACACGGGCTCGGGCAACGTCACTGTCGGACCGCTCGACGGCGCGCTGACGGTCGACACGGGCTCGGGCAACGTCGAGACGGCCCGCGTCGGCGGGCGGTTGAGCGTAGACACGGGCTCGGGCAACGTGACCGTGGGCGAGCTCGCAGGCGCGGGCAGCGTCGACACGGGCTCGGGCAACGTCACGATCGCGCTCGCGCGCGTAGCCCCGCTCGTCGTCGAGACCGGCTCGGGGTCGGTCCGCATCAGCGTCCCGCGCGGGGCAGACGCGACGCTCGCGCTCGACGGCGGGACTGTTCGCATCGACGACGCGCTGGGCTTCGAGGGCGGCCGAGAGGCGCGCGCGGCGAGCGGCCGCATCGGCCGCGGCGGCGACCGGATCGCAGTCGACACAGGCTCGGGCGGCATCACGGTGTCCGCGCGGTAGGCGGGGGGCGCGCGTGAAGATGCCGGCCGCCTCGTGCAACCGGACGGTCCGGCATCCGTCAGCCGCAGCACGCCCCGCCCCGGAGTAGCCGGCGGCGTCCGGCCCTGCGTTCACCTGTTCCTCCATGTTCCATGACCTCCCTTCCTCGCACCCGCTTGCAGCGGCGGCTGCTCGTCGCCCTGGCCCTCGCCGCCGGGTTCTTCGCCACGTCGCGGCTCGGCGACCTCGGCAGGCACGAGACCCACGTGCGGGTCGTCGAGTCCGTCAGCGCGCCCATGCCGCCGCCGGCTCTCCACGCCCCGCCGCCGGCTCCCCCGTCCCCGCCGCCGGCCCCTCCCGCGCCGCCGCCGCCGCCACCCGCTCCGCCCGCTCCGCCGTCGAACGCGTAGGCGGTCAGCCCGCGCCTCGAAGCAGGGCGCGTGCCCGCTCCGGATCCGCCGTCGGTTCCTGGCAGGCCCCGTTGCGACACACGTACGCGACCGACCGCCCGCCGGCCATCGACTGCCCTGCGTTTCCGGCGAGCGGCGTCGGGTCGTCCGGGTCCCGGAGCCCGATCACGGCACCGGGCACGTAGACGCTGCGGAGCGCCGCCACGAGCGCCTCGGTGTCGGCTGCGCCGCGACGGCCGGCGATGATCGCGACGGGCGCGGCGGCGCGGAGCGCCGCCGCGAGGCGCATCGTCTCGCCCGACGGGTGCTCGCCGGAGCCGTGCGCGAGGCCCCGGTGCGCCGCGTCGAGCAGCGCTGCGTCCTCGGTGACGTGCCCGAGGCGGAGGCCGTTCCCAAGGTGGACGCTCGCGCCGGCCGGAACGGCCCCGTCGTGGCGGCTCCGCCGCCGCGCGATGAGGTCGGCCGCGCCGGCCTCGGACACGAACAGGCCGCCCGCGTCGTCCCCGAAGCGCGCCTCGGCGGCCCCGTGGAGGCGGAGGGCCGCGGCGAGGTCGGCCGGTTCGAACGTCGTCTGGTAGAGTTCGACGAGGCCCCACACGACGAACGCGTAGTCGTCGAGGAGTCCGGGAACGCCGGGCTCGGCGGAGGTCGGCGCGCGGTGCCAGAGGCCGCCCGCGGGAGCGGCGAACGTAGCGAGGAGCGCATCGGCCGTCCGGCGCGCCTCGGCGGTGGCGTGTGCGTCGCCGAACATGCGGCCGGCGGCGGCGAGCGCGGCGAGCATCAGGCCGTTGCCGTCCGCGAGCGCCTTGTCGTCGAGGCCGGGGCGCGGGCGTTCGGCGCGGGCGGCCAGCAGGCGCTCGCGGAGAGCCGGAAAGCGGGCGGCGGCGAAGGCGGCCTCGTCGGCGCGGAAGAGGACGCTCGTACCGTCGCGGAGCCCGGTCGCCTCGTCGACGACGGTGCCCGCGGGCGTGGTGCCGAACGCGCGGGGGGCGTGCGCGGCCTCGTCAGGCGCGAGCGCGGCGTCGAGACCGGCCTCGGACCAGACGTAGAACG